>JAQYWL010000489.1 GCA_030145035.1 Desulfobacteria bacterium
AAAACGGCAGTGCTGAAACCTGATTGTCCCTGACACCTTCATATGTCCTGACACCTGACACCTGACACCTCAATCCTCGGGTATGGGCCAGCCTTGAGGGAGGGGTTTCATCATTGTCACTGCGTTCTCCCCCTGGCCCAGACCGGGTTTTTCTTTCGGAGGCATTATCCAACTTCTGTCGCGCCAGGGCGGGCCTGAAACCCGAAACCTGAAACCTTTGAAAGTGTTCAGGTTTCAGGTGTCAAAACCCTGAAACCTGACACCTGACACCTGAAAATAGATTCTCAAAATTAACAAAAGTCTATCCCTATTAAGCGAATGAGAAGTTAATCTTTTCAAAAAACTAAAATATTACCTCAAACCAAGCCATTTCTTTACCCGGCCACCCAAGTCCTTGTCTCCTTCGGGCACAATGCCCATGACAATCCTTTCGTCCGGATAATATTTCCAGACCCTTTCCACCGCCTTTTTCCAGTATTTTTTGTCAATCTCCAGTGATCTTCTGAACAACCCTTGAAACTTATCAATCCCCTCTTCTCTTGACCACTGACCACTGACCACGCCCGGCATCGCGAGGCTCAGCCGAGGCGGACGGGCCACTGACCACTGATCCTTGCCTTTCAGCTTTGAACTCTGAACTCCAAAGTGCTTTGAGCCTTGAGCTTTGAGCTTTGCTTGCCCCGTGAAATGCGAAGCATATTTCACCGGGGAGCTTTCATCTTCTGCCTCCGGAAGAGCACAACTCCGCCACACCCAATAGCACCCGATGTTATACAGCTCATAGGCATCATGGGGCCTGAAGTGGATGGCCCGCTCAAAGGCGGCATCGGCCATTGGCAGCCATTTAGCAAGATATTCATTGCCCTCATAGCCTTTATAGGAATATCTTAGCCCAAGATCATACCAGTACAGGCCATTGGCCGGATTTAACGATACAGCCTTTTCCAGGTTCTTTATAATCTCTTCGTTGATCTTAGACTTCAGATCCTTGCTTTTGACCGGCAACCTCATATAGTACCGTGCCAGCCTGTCATAATATTGGGCATTTGCCGGATCATAGTCTATCGCCCTTTTTATCTCCCACAAAGGCGGCTTTTTGTCCCGATTCAAGGTGGAATTCCGGACCGTGGCACAGTTGGCTTCGGCCATAAAGTGATCGGTCACCCTTTGAAACAGAAAGAAACTAACTACTAAAACCAATCCAACCAATAAAATCAACGGACCTCTGCCATTTACGGGAAGCGATCTTGTCTTGTAGAAGAACTTATCATAAGTCGAATGCCGCTCTATGTGCATCGACAGAAACCCGATCGCCAGGATTGAAGATAGAGCCATTGGATTGGCAGGTATATGCATGTTAAAGTCAAAAAAACTGTGGATACTTATTGACACCACACCCGCTATAACCCCGGCCCCTATCCCTACGGCAAAGCTGTCGCTCCTCCAAAGCCACAATTTTATGATCTTCGTCAAATACACAACCAACGCCAGGATAACAAGACAGGCTCCGGCCATCCCCAATTCAGCGGTCATCTCCACCCAATCATTATGGGCGTGACCGAGACTGACACGACCCGAATACCTGGAAAGGGCATATCCAGGGTACGTATGTACAAAGTTCCCACACCCTATTCCCAATACAGGAAAGTCCCGGATCATTGGAATCACGGACTTTGCCACTTCGAGCCTGTCATACAAATTGCCAAGATGTTCAAACCGCTTGACCGTTTTTTCAACCCCTACATGCAGCCCATAACCCAGTATTAGCAAACACAAGCAGATTGCAATGATCCCATATTTTCTGTAGCCACCCTTGAACAAAAACAACAACGCCATAAAGAACATACATATGCCAAAGGATATGATTCCGCCTCTTGATCCGGTCAAAAGAAGCCCTAATCCCAAAGGGAGCCCCATAGAAAACAAGAGGATAATCTTTGATCTCTCCTCCCCGGAAGAAACCCAATTCTTGAATCCCTGAATCCGCTTTTTTCTTTTCAGATTAGCAATCATAAAGCCCATGCACAATGGTATGACCATTTCCAAAAAACCGGCCAGATGGTTTCTATTGATATAGGTCCCGGTCACCCAGCCTCGACCATAATCATTAGTCCACCACCATATCTTCTGAGAGCTGCTGTATGTCTGTGCCACGCCGTATAGCACCTGGAAGAGTCCCATGATGACCAACACATATATCAATATCTTGATCCGCTTTCGATCGCGAACCGTGTAGATTATCATGAAATACAGGGCCGCATAAGTTAGCAGTTTGATCAACTCATTGTACGTGGCAAAATTGTAAAGAGACAAATTCATCCATACATTGGCACTGTCGCCGGGAACACTGCTTAGCTCGTAGACATTCTTCTTTATTTCAAACGTGTGCGGAGAAACGAATTTGACTATGAATGGCGGAAGGGGAATAAGTTGTATAACAATCAAAGAGATGATCAATGCGAAAAAAATGTTCAGCGGCGATACAACCCATTGAAGCGTAATACCGGCCTTCCCCCTCAACCCCTTGCGGGCTCTATGCCGGCTGAGAACGTGATTACAAATATAGAGGAAAAATAGGAGTAAA
>JAQYWL010000390.1 GCA_030145035.1 Desulfobacteria bacterium
CACTTTAGCTCACTTTAGGCACTTTAGCCTAAAGTGATCGGTTCCAGGTTCAGGTTTCAAGGTTCAAAGGTTATAGTCTACTGATATCCTTAACTTTATAACACAATGCTCAGATTAGCCTCCTTCACCCATTGGGTGAAACATAACATTCGTCCCTATTGACGCTTCATCCTTTTGCTAACAGCCAGTTAGGGCTCTTCAACAGGGAACCGTGAACGTTGAACCGCTCAACCTAGGTTTAGCTCACTTTAGGCACTTTTATCGATGATCTACCTGGACCACAACGCAACCACGCCTGTAGCCCCTGAGGTGGCAGAAGCCATGAAGCCGTACTGGGGTGCCCGGTATGGAAACCCGAGCAGTGCCTATGCCCTGGGAGGTTTTGCCAGGCAAGCCTTAGAAGAGGCACGTGCCCAGGTGGCCGAACTGCTAAGTTGCCTGCCAGACGAAATCGTATTCACAAGCGGCGGCACCGAATCGAACAATATGGTCATCAAAGGGGTGGCCTACAGCCTGGCTGAAAAGGGCCGTCACATCATCACGACAGCAATCGAACATCCCGCTGTAACCAATCCGTGTCTCTTTTTACTCTATCAGGGGTATGACGTCACTTTTTTGCCCGTTGACTCAACCGGGCTGGTGGATCCTTCGGCAGTCAAGGCGGCTATCCGACCGGACACGATATTGATTTCCATCATGCACGCCAACAACGAAACCGGAACGATCCAGCCCATTTTTGAAATCGGCGACCTGGCACGAGAAGCCGGCGTGCTGTTTCACACCGATGCTGCCCAATCCGTGGGGAAGATTCCCACGCGCGTGTCAGACCTCCAGGTGGACTTCCTGTCTGTGGCCGGGCACAAAATGTATGCACCAAAGGGGATCGGAGCACTTTTTTTAAGAAATGGTTTGAAAATAGAACCGTTCATGCATGGTGCGGGTCAAGAATCGGGCCGAAGGGCAGGCACAGAAAATGTGATGTTCGCCGTCGCCCTGGGCAGGGCCTGTGCCCTGGCCCGCGAGCGGATGTCAGGAGATGCCCAGCGCATACGCCGCCTGCGAGACAGGCTTCACGGGTTCCTTGCCGAATACATATCCGGCCTTGTCCTGAACGGACACATAGAAGACCGGCTTCCCAATACCCTGAATGTCTCACTGCCTGGCGTTGACGGCGCAACCCTGCTTGATGCCCTACCTGAAATCTGCGCATCTACCGGAGCAGCCTGCCATGACCGTTCAGTGCAACTTTCCCATGTGCTTGCTGCCATGCAGGTCCCCAAAGAAATTGGTCGCGGCGCTATTCGGCTCACACTCGGCAGGGGAAACACAGAGGCTGAGATCGACGACGCAGCCAAAATGATCACAACAGCGTACAATAACCAACCACACCCTCTTCATACACCGCCCAAAACCCCTTGACATTATTTTCTTTTTGATTCATAGTCGCCTCAAATTAGAGAGAACTAAGAATCGCTTTAATGTACAGAAAATCGAGTTATTGCCAATTAGAGAATCTGTAGATTTCGATAACTCATCAATCTGCGCACTATACTGTTAAACCGTCAAGAAATTAGTGACGTTAAAACAACACTCACGTTAATATGAAAAGGTGAAATGATGAGCAATGGAATCGAGACGAAAGAAAATGTTCTTGAACGAATTTTGACCTATCAGGACAAAATAAAGAAATACGGGGTGAGAAAGCTTGGTATGTTCGGTTCCTTCGTTCGAAGTGAACAGGACGCTGAAAGTGATATGGACTTGCTTGTTGAGTTTGACCAGGACAAAAAGACTTTCGATAATTTTATACAGCTTAACTTTTTCTTAGAGGAGGTCCTTAGCCGTCGCGTAGAGCTTATTACAACTGACTCACTTAGCCCATACATTGGTCCTCATATTCTAAAAGAGGTGGAATATGTCGCTTTTTCCTCTTGAGTACCTGCGTCACATTTTAGATGAGACTGAATACCTGATTAAGCGATCATCGGGTTTGAGCAAAAATGATTTCCTTCAAGACGAAACGCTGAAAAGAGCCTTCGTGCGGAGCATAGAGATAATTGGGGAAGCCGTGAAGAAGGTTCCCGCTGATATTAAAAACAAATACGCTCATTTCGAGTGGAGAGCGATGGCAGGAATGAGAGATAAGCTCATACACGACTATTTCGGGATAGATTATGATATCGTTTGGGATGTTGTTACGAACAAGATCCCTGTGCTCAAGAAAAAAAATTGAAGAAATTATGGATAAAGAATCTACCGAATAGGCTGTGTGCTGACCTGAATCATAAGCGGGCAGTATCGTTTGTTAGTCCAAGCAACGTGACGATGATGGAGGCATTTGCCGGATGTGGCCTGCTTAAGTCAGTAGGCCATTGTCGATGCGGATAACATCCGCGTGCTGAATACACTGCCCAACACTAAGAGTAGGTCAAGAATGCTCCAAAACTTCTTCAAATTGAACCCGGGCGGAAAAAGCGGAAAAAGCGGGACGTCCATTGGTGAATAAATAACTCTTCGCGGAAAAGAAAGAGGGACGTCCGGAAAGCGCCGGTTAAAACCGGCATGGAGTAAGAGGTGAGGCTTCAATTTAGTTATGGCGAAGTCAAGTCCTTTACGGAGTAAGGAGAAAGAAAGAGGGACGTCCGTAAATAAGTAACTAAATCAAATAACCCTTGATATTTCTGTTGTTTGGCTACCATTCGCCTTGCTGATATTTGGGTGCCAAAAGAAGTTATTTACTTATTTACGGACGTCCCTGTTGAAC
>JAQYWL010000361.1 GCA_030145035.1 Desulfobacteria bacterium
CACGATAGGAAATTTCAGATCCACATTGGTCGATTCCCAGGGCAAAGAGACAGAGGTGGGTCACGGCGCGGCTATTATTGCCAATGGGGGAGAGAGTTACGAGCCTGAAGAGTATCTATATGGAGAAGATCCCAATATCTTTCTATCTTTGGGGCTCGATCAGGAAATTATGCAAAATTCTGACAGGCTGAAAGATGTAAATACCGCTGTTTTTATCCAGTGTGTTGGCTCCAGGGAGCCAGAGAGACCTTATTGCAGCAAGGTGTGCTGCACCCATTCTATCCACAGTGCATTGACCCTGAAGGAACTAAACCCTGATATGGATATCTACATAATCTACAGGGACATAAGGACCTACGGAGAAAGGGAAGATTTATATAGAGAGGCACGATTAAGGGGTGTTCGGTTTATCCGTTATGAATTGGATGATAAACCGAGGGTTGAAAAGAGGGATGGCAGACTCAGGTTGACCGTTAAGGACCAGGCAATCAATATGCTTGTGGAGATAGATACCGATATTATAACCCTGGCTTCGGCTATCGTGCCTCGGGATGATAATGATGCAATTTCCAGGCTCTTTAAGGTGGCTATGAATCAGGATGGCTATTTCATGGAGGCCCACGCAAAGCTTAGGCCTGTAGATTTTGCCTGCGCGGGCATATTTGTCTGTGGATTGGCCCATGGACCCAAACCCATTGATGAATGCATCTCCCAGGCAAAGGCAACGGTGTCAAGGGCATGTACCATTCTCGCACACAAAGAGCGGATGGTGGGCGGAGTTGTTGCTCAGGTAGACCCTGAGCTTTGTGCTATCTGCTTGACCTGTGTCAGGGTATGTCCTTTTGGCGTGCCCGAGATCGATCATGAAAACGGAGTGGCAAAGATCGACCCGGGGGCCTGTCAGGGATGCGGTATTTGCGCTACAGCATGTCCAAGGAGCGCGATCCAGGTAATGCATTTTAAGGACGAGCAGCAAATTGCTAAATTGATGGCGGTGTTCTAATCTTAAAAAATTTGGAGTATTGGAGCAATGGAGTGATGGAGTAATGGGTATGTCTCGGAAATTCTACAACTTGTTGACATTGCAGCACTTTATTGGCTTGGCTGCAATCCCAAGTTCAAGGAATGATGGAATATTGGAATAATGTAAAAGATAAAAAGACCAAAATCCCCTGCCCGCTCGTGCCTCGCAGTGGCAGGCGGGTCTTAAACCCATTATTCCATCATTCCAGTATTCCACTATTCCAATTGCGGAGCGAAGTGGAGCTAAGTTCACTTGGAAGGGGAACAAGAAGTGGTCGATTATGAACCAAGATTAGTCGCCATGCTCTGTAATTACTGTGCTTACAGTGCTGCTGATCTAGCGGGCGTTGGAAGGATTCAGTACCCCTCTAATGTACGTATAGTCTATTATCTATGTACTGGCAAGGTGGAGATTATCCATATTTTGAAAGTGTTTGAGGCAGGGGCAGATGCGGTATTCGTAGGCGGCTGAGAGGTTGGCACGTGCAATTTCCTGGAGGGAAATTTGAGGGCGATCAGAAAAGTTGAATATACAAAGAGACTGTTAGACGAGATTGGCTTGGGGAGTGAACGGCTCGAGTTTTTTCATATCGCAGCTTCTGAGGCACCGATGTTTGCGGAAACCGCAAAGAAGATGACAGAGCGTGCCAAAAATCTAGGGCCCAACCCGTTGAAAAGTGATCATTAGTCATTGGTCATTGGTCATTTTGTAGTATCTTTGTATGATTTCGGTTAACCCGTCTGCTACGCCAGAGGCGGATTGGCCCGTCGCTCTCTTGAGATGCGTTGCGTGTTACGCGTTTGAACTCGTAACTGGTAACTCGTAACCGGTTCTTTGCCCAATGACAAATGACTACTGACCAATGACCAAACCGGGGATAGTGTAGATGATTGTAGCCAGGAGAAAGCCCTTTGACGAGATCAAAGGATCGGTTTCCGGTGCTGAGCAGGTTCTTATTCTTGGATGCGGCACATGCGTGGCGGTCTGTCTGGCCGGAGGCGAAAAGGAGGTAGCCATCTTAGCATCGCAGTTGAAGATGGCCCTCCGTCTGGAGAATCAGAATGTGCGAATTGACGAACTCACCATTGAACGGCAGTGTGACCGTGAGTTCATAGAAGAGATAAATACCAGGGTCACCGTGGATGATTATGACCTGATCCTTTCCATGGCCTGCGGCGCAGGGGTGCAACTGTTGAGTGACGTGTTTGACCACAAGGTGGTATTGCCGGCGCTCAATACGACGTTCATCGGGGTCGCCGAGGGGCCTGGTGTGTGGACCGAACGGTGCCGCGCTTGCAGCAACTGCATCCTGGGTGTGACCGGTGGGATCTGTCCTATAACCATGTGTGCCAAGGGGCTGGTGAACGGACCGTGTGGAGGGGCGATCAATGGCAAGTGCGAACTGGACTACAACCGTGCGTGTGCCTGGGCTATGATCTACGAACGCCTCCAAAAACTGGGAAAGATGGAAAACGTGCGCAAGATTCAGCCGCCCAGGCGCCACGACCTGGCTACCTCCCCTGCACTGGTTATTCATAAGGCGTATCAATAGGGGTGTGTAGGAGAGAAATAAAGAGATGATATTAGATTCAGAAAAGTTTGTGGTAACGGCAGAGATCGAGCCGCCAAAGGGTACTGACGTAACCGGGCTTCTTGCCAGTGCAAACGCGCTCAAGGGAAAAGTAAAGGCGGTCCTTATTCCCGACAACGCTCGCGGCGTTATGCGCATGTCTCCGCTGGTTGTCTGCAAGCTGGTTAAAGACGAAGGCGTGGAGGTCATTATGACCGTAGCATGCCGCGACCGAAACCGTCTTGCCCTTCAGTCCGACCTCCTTGGCGCTGCTGCACTCGGGATCAATTCTATCCTCTGCGTTACCGGAGATCATACAATGCATGGAGACCACAAAGAGGCAAAGCCGGTATTTGATGTGGACTCCGTTCAGTTGCTCCAAATGGCTGCAACCCTGAACAGCGGAAAAGACATGAACGGCAATGAGCTTTCTGGCGCACCGGAGTTCTTTCTGGCCTCAACAGTCAATCCATTTGCAAGTCCTGTGGAGTTGCAAACGATCAAGTTTGAAAAAAAAGTGGAAGCAGGCGCAAGGGTGTTTTTCACCCAGCCCCTATTTGATCTTGAAAGATTTGCCGGTTTCATGGAACACGCCCGCAAGTACCCCGTTAAGGTGCTGCCCGAAATCTGTATCCTTACTTCAACCGATGTAGCACGATACCAGGACCATAAACTCCCCGGTTTTTTTATACCAGAAGATATTTTTAGGAGAATAAGAGAGGCAGGAGAAAACGATCTTAACGAGGGGATCAGTATCGCAGCAGAACTGATCAAAGAGATCAAGAGATCTAAATTGGCTGATGGCGTACACCTGATGCCAGGCAGAGAGAAAGGCGCTATTTTGGAAGTGCTAGAAAGGGCAGGAGCGTAAAGTACGTGTCCGTGTCTCGTGTCCGCTAGGGTGGCAATGAAACCAAATACTGGAAAAGGGGCTAAAGTACTGATCATCGGGGGTGGGATTGCTGGCCTGAGCGCAGCTACTGCGCTTTGTGATCTGGGGATATCCCCCTTAGTTTTGGAGAAGAGCCCATTTCTTGGCGGACACGCAATCCAGTTTGCCTGTAAGGCCACCGATTCGTGCCAGAACTGTTTTGCCTGCTCGGTTGAGGAGCAATTAAGAAAGGTAACAGAGAATCCTCAAATCCTGGGAACACTTAACTCCGAGCTTAAGAGGCTTACAAAAAAAGATGGCCGATTTATGGCTGTTATCGAAAGATATCCTGCCTTGATTGATCCTGAAAGATGTAACAACTGCGGAGAGTGTTTCAAGGTATGTCCGGAAGCTGACAAGGCCGCGATCCAGGAGGCATATTCCGTCTACAACCAGTCTCGATATGGTATCAACATAGATAGGTGCCTCTACTTTGCCAAGGATAAGAGCTGCAACAGGTGCCAGGAGGCATGTCCGGAAAATGCGATTGCCCTTGATCAAGATGCTGAAAAAATGGAGAGGGAATTTGATGCGGTTATTGTTGCAAGCGGTTTTACCCCGGCAGATCCTGCGGAAAAGGATCAGTTCGGCTACGGGACACACAAGAACGTTGTCTCCGCCTTGGAGCTTGAGCGCATCTTGCGCAGCAGGGGAAAGGCAATAAGACCGTCAGACGAAAAAGAACCAAAGAAAATCGCCTTTATTCAATGCGTGGGAAGCCGCGAAAGAAAGCGGCCATTTTGTTCCAGGGCTTGCGCGTACGCCCTTCGAATGGCAGCAGCGATTCGCGCACGCCAGCCTGACATTGAAACGACTACTTTCTACATCGATATTCAGAGCTTTGGGAAGGAGTTCTTAAAGACCTATAAGGCGCTCAAAGCAGACATCCGTATGGTCAGGATGATACCCGGAGACGTCTATCAGGTTGAAGGGGATCGCCTTTGCGTCTCCTTTATGGACCATGCAACGCATCAAGCTCTCGACGAAGTATTTGACATGGCAGTCCTTTCTGTCGGCCTGATGCCGGGAAAGGACAATAAGGTGCTCTCCGAATTGCTCCGGATAGACCTGGATGAGACTGGATTTTTCTCCCCACCTGATCACACGGCTGGAAGAGAGACCACTCAGGATGGGATTTTTGTAGCAGGGACTGCCAGAGGCCCTATGGACATTGCCGACACCATTGCCGATGCCGGCAAGGCTGCATGGGAGGCAGCAAGATACTTAATCACTGACACAACATCATGGAGATACCCATAACCCAAAAGGTACTTATCATCGGAAGTGGCCCTGCTGCGTGCCATGCTGCCTTGCAGCTTTCGCAAAAAGGGTTCGGGATAATCGTTGCAGAAGCAGGAAAAGAGCTTGCGATAAAGGAACCTTATACCCCATATGAACCAGCAGAGGTCTGTGGCGCCCTTTGTTCCAGCCTGGCAAAGAGCGAGGGGATCGAAGTCCTGACCGATACCAGAGTGTGCAGATGTCAGGGGGGAGCAGGGAACTTCCTAATGGTGTTGAATCAAAACGGCAACCTCCTTCAGCGCACCGTAGGCGTTATCATCATAGGGGTTGAGCCAAAGATCGAAGCAAACTTTGCCGTATACCGCCTGACACCTTCTGACGTAACAATCTCTTTGTCCGAAACAGGCAATTCCCTTGGCGGCATATCCGTGAACAACCCGAAAGTTGCGTTTCTCACCGGACTCCATGAAGAAAGTACCGCTCTAATCATGCAGGAGGTGATGAGCCACGCATTGTACGCCCAGACTGCACTAAAGGGGCAGGCATATGTCTTTACGAACAACATCAAGGTAGGGGGCGATGGCCTGGAAGCCCTGTATCAGAAGAGCCGCAAGGAGGGCGTAAGATACTTTAAATTCACTGATACCAGGCCTGAAATCGTTCAGGATAAAACAGGAGGCACAAGGATCGAACTTACTGACGAATTGGTTTCACAGGCTTTCTTCTTGGCCCCGGACATCACCGTGGTAGACGAAACCCTGCGCCCTTCTGATCTATTGGACGATCTGGCGCAGGTTCTCGGCCTTGACAAAGATTCTGAAGGCTTCCTTCAGGCAAATAACGTACACAGGGCAACGACCTGTTCGAATAGAAAAGGGATACTGGTCATAGGACTCGCAAGAAAGATTCAAAGCCTCGAAGGCCAGCTCGCAGATGCAGAAAATGCTGTCATGGCAACAGCTTGCCTCCTTGCACAACCCGACCAAAGAGTGAGCGCAAACGCGACGATCAACCGTGGAAAATGCACTATTTGCCTTACCTGCTACCGAGGTTGTCCCCATGGAGCGATTAGGTGGAACAGCAGGGCCATAATCATGCCTGGGGCCTGTCAGGGGTGCGGCATCTGCGCTGCAGAATGCCCGATGGATGCAATTCAGATTGAGCCCTTTACAGACCAGGATATCGTTTCAAGGATCAAGGAAGGGAAAACACCTGAGGCCACGGCCGCGGAAGGGGAATTCATCCCCAGAATTGTGGCTTTTTGCTGCAATCATTCCGGGTATCCTGCAATGGAGTTGGCCGCCTGGTTGGGATACTCCCTCCCGCTGGGGCTGCACGCAATTCAGGTCCCGTGTGCCGGAAAGATCGATCTCGACCACGTCTTGAAATCGTTTGAAGACGGGGCAGACGGCGTTATCATCATGGCATGTCACAAGGGGAACTGTTGCTCTGAGCGTGGAAACATCTATGCAGCACAGCGCGCTGTCGTGGCAAAAGAGATGCTCAAAGAGGTCGGCCTTGAAGAAAGGCGGATTTTTTTTAAGAATATCGCTTCCAATATGGCAAGCGAATTCTTTGATACAGTGAAAAAGGCTGAAAGAGAAATCCAAGCACTCGGACCGAATCCGTTGAAAGGGTGAAAAGTAATGGCTAAAGGAGACACGCCGTGGAACAAAGCAACACTCCACAATTGATTGAACTTGGCCGGACGAGAGAGACTATACTCAGGGATATACCGGATGGCCCGGATTCTTGCCTGACCTGCGGTATATGTTCCGGCCGCTGTATGGCAACCGGCATTGACGGCTTTGATACACGCAAGATTGTGCGCATGGCCATGCTCGGCATGGAGGAAGAGTTGGTGGGATCACGCTGGCCCTGGATCTGCACTATGTGCGGCCGGTGTCAATATGTCTGCCCAATGGATATCGATATATTAGGACTTATAAGAACAATCCGGAGCCTGAGAAACCAGGACGATGTACCCGGTAACCTTCACAAAGGGATCATGGCGGCCCTGAAGACCGGAAACAACTTTTCAATACCAAAGGATGATTTTATCTTGATCATGGAGGATGTGGCTGAGGAGTTTGCCGAAGAGGAGGGTTTTCAAGACTTTAAATTCCCGCTGGATAAAAAAGGAGCCAATGTCCTTTGCACTGTCCACGGCAAGCTCCCGTTCGCAAACACGGACGACATGAAGTTCTGGTGGAAGATCTTCTATGCGGCCGGTGAGGACTGGACTGTCCCTCCAGAAAACTGGGAGGGGGTCAACTGGGCGATTTACACCGGCAATGACGAGGCCATGAAGACCATGGTCGGCAGGATTGTGGAAAATATGGAAAAACTTGAGGCAAAAAATCTCCTCTTGCCAGAATGAGGACATGCCTACATGGCGACCAGGTTGGGTCTGCAAAAATGGTTCCCGGACTTCTTTAACAAATACGGCGTGTACACGGTCTTTGATCTAATGATAAAATACATCAAGGAAGGAAGAATAAAGGTGGACAGGTCGAGTCATCCGGAACTTGCTACCTATCATGATCCCTGCAATTACGGAAGAAAGTCCGAGATGTTTTTCGGTCACGGCTATTTTAAGGAACCGCGGTGGCTCATGGATCAGTGCTGCGAAAACTGGGTAGACATGTATCCAAACCGCCACCATCAGTTCTGCTGTGGAGGAGGAGGTGGCTCATGGCTTACGCCGTACAACAAAGAAAGGGTGTTTTGCGGAAGACGAAAGGTGGACCAGATCAAGGCGACTGGCGCCAAGCTGGTTGTCGCGCCGTGCCACACCTGTAATGACCAGCTTAAAAAGAGTCTGAAAAAAGAGTATCATCTGGACGATCTTGAGGTAAAGTACTTGTGGGAGGTGGTCGCAGATGCCATCGTCACGGCGTAAAACAAGTATCCGCATTTGAACTTAGCTCCGCTTCGCTCAGCAATTGGTTGAGTAGTCGAGTGGTTGAGTAGTCGAGTAGTCGAGTAGTCGGCTCCTACCGTATCTCCTGCAGCCGTTCAACTAGCCACAAGTTGACCAATGTTTCTGGCGAAATACCACGTGCACGGGCCTGAGCCTCAACTCGTGCGTAGACTTCCGGAGCAAGGGTTACACGCCGTCTACGTTTGGCCCTGACTTCGAATTCAACTTCGTGGGTCTGATCCCAATAGTCGGCCAGACTATGAGTATCCCAAAAGTTAGCAATCTCTTCTGGCGTACGTGCCTTTGAGATGCTGGTGAGTTGTGTGTCCTTACTTACGTTCATAATGTTTTCGCTCCTTCTTATCCATATCTCGCGCAGTCAAGATCAGAAAGGTTATTATTTGTCAACAGCTCAAAACATAAACTCTATCAATTCTTGAATATACCTAACTTGCCTTATCAACAAGTCTTTTTCAACTCGTTTGCTCTCAAAAACTGGGCCAATACCGGTTCTAATAGCCTACTCATGTTTTTTTGGTTTGTACGATGCGGACGACGCCTTGACAAATCTTATGATTTCGGTTAGATATCGGTACCAAAATTGGTCAACTCTTGGCTTATAATCATGGTAAGCATCCTTGAGTTTTTGGGTGCTTGAACCAAACGCAATATGTTAATCCAGTACTTGAATTGGCACACAGCCACGTTTCGATAGAAGCATAGAACACTCGATGTAATGTTTTAGCCTTCCCTTTCTTACCAACTGTGCTAACTGTGTAATTTGGAGAATGCTGGGATGAACGGAAAACCGACCTATGAAAAATTGGAACAAAGAGTTAATAAGCTAGAGAAAGAAGCACTTGACCGCAAGCGGGCTCGGGCTGAGGAAGAGAAAAGAGAACTTGAAGCAAAATTCCACCAAGCCCAGAAGATAGAGGCGATTGGCACCTTGGCCGAAGGTATTGCCCATGACTTTAACAATCTGTTCATGGCCATACAGGGGAATGTCTCTTTGATGCTCTTTCATATCGATTCCACCCATCCCCATTACGAAGTGCTGAACAACATTGCAAAGCAGGTCAAGAACGGCACCCAACTAACCAGACAGCTTCTGGGATATTCCAGGAAAGGTAGATACTATGTCCAGCCGATCAACCTGAACCAAATAGTGGAAGAGACCTCTGAGACCTTTGGCAGAACAAAGAAGGAGATTTCAATTCATCGAGACCTGGTAGAGGACTTGTTTGCCATAGAGGCAGATCAGGGTCAGATTGAGCAGGTCCTTTTGAACCTGTTTGTAAATGCTGGAGATGCCATGCCTCTTGGTGGAGATCTTATCTTGAAGACCATGAATGTCACCGACAAGGACATGGATGGCAAGCTGTATGATCCAAAGCCCGGCAACTATGTCCAGCTAACGGTCACAGACACTGGTAGAGGTATGGATAAAGAGACCATGGAGCGCATGTTTGATCCGTTTTTCACCACCAAGGAGATGGGCCGGGGCACGGGTCTTGGCCTGGCTTCGACCTATGGGATTATCAAGGGCCATGGTGGGTACATTGATGTGGAATCTGAGAAAGGCCGGGGCACGACCTTCACTGTTAATCTGCGTGCAACAGAGGAGAAGGTTGAGGAAACTGTCAGGGCTGCCGAGCAAATCGTTAAGGGAACTGGCACTATCCTTCTGGTCGATGATGAAGATAGGGTCATGGACGTAGGGACCAGGTTGATAGAAAGATTGGGCTACGCTGTGCTTGAGGCCAGAGGCGGCAGGGAGGCCGTTGAGATCTACAAAGACAATAAAGACAAAATCGACCTGGTCATCCTCGACCTGGTCATGCCACGCATGGGCGGTGAAGAAGCCTATGACAGGATGAAGGACATCAATCCCAATGTAAAGGTTCTCCTTGCAAGCGGATACAGCGTAGACAGCCGGGCGAAAGAGATATTGAAATGTGGTTGTGATGCCTTCATTCAGAAGCCCTTTGACGTACAAGAGCTGTCTCAAAAAACAAGAGACGTTCTGGACAAGAAATAGGCTCTGCTCTGTTTAAGAGCCCTAATTTTTTAGGTTTCTAAACGATATCACAACTTTTTCACTAAGAAGTGCCCCGAGAGATGGGGGACTATGTTGAATAAGTCTGGTGCGAAGATTTTGAGGAGTGGTTGATAAAAACAACAGAACGGGATAAGGATAGACAACGGTACAGTTTAGACTCATTAGACCCAACATTCCATTATTCCCCGGCCCAGACACTGGCCCAGACCGGGATTTATCAGCTTGTAGCCTATAATAAGCCGAAGCGCCCCTGGCCCAGACCGGGTTTTTCTCCCCTGGGCATGATCCAACTTCTGTCGCGCCAGGGCGGGCAGGGCAGGCCAATTGTGATCGAAGCGAACTAAGTTCAACGTTTCAGATGTTCTACAACTTAATAGTATAGAAATTCCTTTTTTTGGAGCGGCGAAGCCGCGTTATATAAAATCGCGCAGCGATTTTATAACTTGAGCATAGGAGATTTACCATGAACATTGCCGTCGTAGGTGGGGGTACCCGGTGTCGTAACCTCTTGGATTTGATTGAAAGACACTCTTTTCAAGAGATATTTCCCAAAGTAGTGGCCGTGGCCGACAAAAGAGACAACGCTGCCGGTCTGGTCAAGGCAAGAAAAAAAGGTCTGTTCGTCACAAAGGATTATAATGATTTCTTTGGTAGAGTCGATATTGATCTTATTATTGAACTGACGGGCAATCAGGATATTTACGATGATATCTTGCGCAAAAAGAGAAACACGGTCCAGGCCGTGGACCACCGGATTGCGGAGCTTTTACGGGAGATTTCTGTTGTTTACGACGACCAGAATGCAACAAGACAGGAGCTTAGAGAGACAAGAGCAAGGTACGATGTGATAATGAATGTGGCCATTAACGAGAACGTTATGGTCATAGCGCCTGATTACCGAATTCTGGATATCAATGAGACCCTGTTGAAAAAGTTGGGCCTTGAAAGGGAGGAGGCCATTGGTCGATACTGCTACGAAGTTTCACACTATCGTAACGCACCATGCTCTGGCGAAAGACAACCCTGTCCGCTGCCCGAAGCCCTCAAAAGCCAGAAGCCTTCCCAGACAACCCATAGTTTCCCGGACAAGGATGATAGAGAGCTTTTTTATGCAGTTTCCTGCTATCCTCTCTTTGAAAACGGTGACGTGATCGGGGTGGTAGGAATATCAAGGAACATCACAAAGGATGTGAATATTCAGAAGGTCATGATGCAGCAAGAGAAATTGGCTTCCATTGGTCGGTTGGCAGCCGGCGTAGCCCATGAAATCAATAACCCGATGACCACAATTCTGACCAGCGTCATGTTGATGCAGGAGGATACCGACCCTGCTGATCCAAGATACCAGGAATTGCAAACTATTACCGACGAGACTCTGCGCTGTTCTAAGATCGTTACCAGCCTTCTCGATTTTGCTCGCCAGATGAAACCGTCCAAGACAGCACATAACCTCAACGATGTTGTCATGGAATGTGTTGTACTAACCAGAAAACAGGCGGCGTTCAATGATGTGGTCATAGAGGAGAGCCTTTCAGATGATCTGCCGCTCACTAACATAGATAAAGATAAGATTGAACAGGCTCTGATCAACCTCACACTTAATGCAGTAGAAGCGACTGATCCCGGAGGAAAAGTCACCCTTTCTGTGAAATTTGTTCCGGAAACTGAAACGTTCGAAATTACGGTCAGCGACTCAGGGAGGGGTATTCCAAATGAAGATATGGATAAAATCTTTGATCCATTTTTTACAACCACGAAAAATGGAACCGGTCTGGGATTGGCCATAACTCTTGGCATCATTGAACAGCATGGTGGAACCATAGATGTGCAGAGCAAATTAGGCCAGGGGACGACTTTCACACTCAGACTGCCTCTTGACCGGGGAGATAAGGATGTCCATTGAGCGTACTCCTCGTATCCTGGTCATAGATGATGAACTCCCTATCTGCGAGAATTGCGTAAAGATATTGTCCCAAATGGAATGTGAAGTTGAATATGCTCTGAACGGATATCATGCCCTAAAAATAGTGGAAGAGA
>JAQYWL010000218.1 GCA_030145035.1 Desulfobacteria bacterium
ATGTTCAGCAGCAGGAAGGAAAGCCCGATCCGCCTGGCGACATGTCCATGGCGTATTAGGGGCCACTGGAACATCTTCCATCGACCCTGCACGCTGGCGACGGCGCCCCAAAAGATTGCAAAGAAGACCAGGAACATCGCGGAAGAGTCGACAGTTTTGATCGGATTGCTCCACGACATAGGGAAAATTGTTTTTTGCCTTTATTTCCCCGACGAATATGGAGAGGTGCTGAAGAAAACGCCGAATGAGCAAACTTCGCTCTACAAAATAGAAAAAGAGTGCCTGGGCCTGGATCATGCCGAGATGGCATACCTGCTTATGAAACAGTGGAATTTTCCTACAAATCTTATTCAGCCTGTCCGCTATCACCACAATCCGTCTGTGTGTCCAAAAGATCAGGTTGATATGGCTATGATAGTAAATCTGGCAAATTTTGTATGCCACCAGTCTGGTATAGGCCATAGCGGGAACAATAAGAAAGAAACAGACAATAAGGTTCTAAGAAAACCGGGGCTCTCCGATGAGAACGTCGTAGCACTGACCGAAGAACTGGAATCTGAACGAGATCAAGTAGAAGATTTCCTGGCGGCCTTATCGTAAGAAAAAATGGATATAATCAAAGATAAACAGAATTCGACCTCTCCGGATGGGGGCAATCATTTCCTGCTTGAACACATCAGGAATACTTATAGTCAGTTTGAGGAGGCGCTTGCGCAGTTATCAATACTCCGGGAACTGGGGGCTGCACTTCTCCATATCAATGATTTCAAGAGTGTATGCCAAAGGATCCTGGAGATCACTATAAAGAATACCGTAGCCAAGAACTGCTCAGTCATGCTTATGGATCATGACAAGAATCGACTTTTTCTCATAGCCGCCACCAATCCGGATATGGAAAGCTACATTATCGATACGAGAAACATTTTTTCAAAAGTTGATGTTCGCTATACATTTGCCTTTGGCGAAGGGGTTGCCGGAGAAGCTGTCGCTAAAAAGAAGCCTGTTCTGGTCAAAGATGTGGGGCAGTCCGATATTTATTCGTTACGAAAAGATACCAAGGTGAAAATAGGAACCATACTTTCGGTCCCCTTAATTCTCGAGGATACTGTTTTGGGCGTATTGACACTAAGTCACCCTGTCAAGGAAGCCTTTGAAACCAGTGACATAAACCTGTTCACCATAGTGGCCAATTTCGCGGCATTGGCGATAGATAGCACTCTAACCTACCAAAGGTTACAATATTCTGAAGAAAAACATCGAGCGTTGGCTGAATATTCCAACGACGGAATCACGATCATTCAGCATGGTATGCATCAATACGCAAATCCAAGCTACGAATCTTTGACGGGGTACAGCTTCAAGGAATTAAGAGCGATTCCCTTCGACAACTTAATATCTTGCCAATCCGATGCAATAAATACACCTCGCAACGGTATCCTCCACAATAGAGACGTGTCGGGCACTTATGAAGCAGTCATGACCAACAAGAATGGTACAAAAACAGAAATAGAGATCAGCCATGCCCCTTTTCTGTACGAAGGGCGGCCTGCCGAGATTATTTCTGTTAGGGATCTCGGTGAGCGCAAGGAGCTTGAAAACCAACTCGTGCGGGCTCAGAAGATGGAGGCCATCGGAATTCTGGCAGGAGGGGTGGCTCATGACCTGAATAACATCTTATCTGGTCTTGTAAGTTATCCTGAATTGTTATTAATGGGGCTTCCACAAGACAGCCCTTTAAGAAAACCTATCTTAACAATACAAAAGTCAGGAGAAAACGCGGCCGCTATCACGCAGGATCTGTTGACTCTTGCAAGAAGAGGGGTTGCTGTTGCTGAAGTGGTGAACTTAAATCATATTATTTCTGAATACTTGAAAAGCCCTGAGCATGAAAAACTAAAATCATTCCACCCTGAGGTTCAAGTGGAGACCAATCTTGAAACAGAGTTGCTCAATATTATGGGCTCTCCTGTTCATTTAGCCAAAACTGTCATGAATTTAGTTTCTAATGCCGCCGAAGCTATGTCGGTTGGGGGAAAGATTGTCATATCAACAGAAAACCGATATGTTGACAGACCAATAAGAGGGTATGACAACATAGTGCAGGGTGATTATGTTATCCTTGCAGTCTCTGATACTGGAGTGGGCATCTCATCGGAGGATATAGGAAGGATATTTGAGCCATTCTATACCAAAAAGGTGCTGGGAAGAAGCGGAACAGGATTAGGTATGGCAGTGGTGTGGGGAACAGTAAAAGACCATAACGGATATATTGACGTTCAAAGCACTGAAGGAAAAGGGACGACGGTTGACCTCTATTTTCCGGTAACGAGAAAGGAACTAGAAAAAGACAAGTCCGCTACATCGATCGGAGAGTATATGGGTAATGGTGAGAGCATCTTAGTTGTAGACGATGTGCAAGAGCAAAGAGAAATTGCATCTGAGCTATTAACCAAATTAGGATATTCTGTTAATGCTGTTTCAAGTGGTGAAGAAGCCGTTGAATATATGAAAACCGACTCAGCAGACCTATTGATTCTGGATATGATCATGGGTCCTGGGATCGATGGTCTTGACACTTACAAGAAGATTCTTGAACTGCACCCAGAGACAAAGGCAGTCATTGCAAGCGGATTTTCTGAAACAGACCGTGTTCAAGAAGCTCAAAGGTTAGGTGCGGGGCAATATGTTAAGAAACCATATACTTTAGAAAAAATAGGGTTGGCCGTGAGAACTGAACTAGAGAAATAAGAATATTCGGATTTTTCCTCTTGATGCCTTCGACCGAACTTGAGATTCCAATAAAGCATCCGGCTGACTCAAGAAAAGGGCTCACATTGCCGATGTACAACTTATTGGCGGCGAATTTCTGGAATACGGAGAATAGTCTGCAATGCCCTATTTGTCGAGCAGCAGTTTTTTGCCTAATATCAAGGAGTTGCATTTACCATCATGGCCAAAATAGACATGTGTGACGTGGAGCCGGGCATGGTCCTGGCGGCTGACTTGAAGGCCTGGGATGGCCGTCTGCTCCTACGCAAAGGGATAAGACTGACCCCTGAGCACCGTAAGATCATGATGACGTGGGGAGTCGTTGAGGCAGATATAGAAGGAATATCCGAAAACGATGTGGATGCAAAAAGAACTGCCCGGATAGACCCCGCAGTTCTTGAGGCAGCGGACAGGCTAACTCGTGAGCGTTTTATCCATGTTGAGCTTGAGCACGAGGTCATTCGCCGCTTGTTTGAAATTTGCGTCTTGCGAAAGGCCCATGAAATTTCTAAAGGGGCCCATCCTGACAGCCTGGAACAAATGTTCGATCAATCGGCTGACTTGAACCAAAACCCTTTTACAGAAAATACCGCCACCAAGATCAAACCTCATGAACTAATTAAGAGCAAGATCAAACTTCCTTCCTTACCAGTGATATTCAATCAGATCACTGAAGCCATAAATGATCCAAGGAGTTCAGCAACTCAGGTTGCCAGCATCATCGAGAAAGATTCCAGTCTGTCTGCCCGATTGTTGAAAATTGTCAATAGTGCATTCTACGGCTTCCCATCCAGGATAGATAACATATCAAGGGCGGTTGCAATTATCGGAACCAGGGAACTTAGCAGCCTTGCATTGGGCATAAGTGCACTAGAGGTGTTCCAGGATATACCATCTGATCTTATAGACATGAAGTCATTTTGGAAACACAACATCGCCTGCGGGACCATCGCACGCATTATTTCAAGTTATCATAACAACACCATTACTGAACGCTTCTTTCTGGCTGGATTGTTACACGACATTGGGCGGTTAATTATGTTCAGGTTCTATCCTCTTGAGGCCAAAGAGGCCCTTCTGAGAGCCAGGCGAACAAATAGCCTGTTGCGTGAAACAGAAGAAAAAGTCATGGGCTTTGATCATGCTCTAATAGGCGGCATCCTGCTCAAACAGTGGAAGCTGCCCGTGGTGTTAGAAACTTCTGTCGCGCATCATCATACACCGAAGGCATCACAACCACGCTTAGAGCACGCTGTAGTACACTTGTCAGATATAATCACAAACGGTCTCGGAATAGGAACGAGTGGAGAACAGTTTGTACCCCCGCTGGACACAAGAGCGTGGGAGGAGATAGGACTACCTGTGGGGATTGTGAGCGCCACCATAAACCAGGCGGATGCTCACATTGCAGCGACAATCCAGATTTTTTTTCCTAATGAGTGAAAAAGAACTGAAAAGACATATTCGGAAGCTGGAGGAGCGCATTCAATACCTGGAAGAGGTGAATCGTCTCACTTGGGATGCGCTGGAGATGGCTGGATCTGTGGGACGTTTTAAGACCAGCATCCGAAATCTGGATAACGTATCAACTATCTTGCAGGAGACAAG
>JAQYWL010000092.1 GCA_030145035.1 Desulfobacteria bacterium
CCGAAACCCTCCCCCTTGAAGGCAATGCTGTTGAATTAAGGATGTCCTCTCCAGATTCTTCTCCCACTGTGTTGGTGGGAAAGGGTCCGGGTGGGGATAAACCCCGTCCCTACGAACCGTACGTTCCGAAGCGTGTAGGGGCGGGGTTTATCCCCGCCCGAAAAGGTTGCCTTAGTTCAACACTATTGTCCCTTGAAGGAGAAGGGCAGGGTGAGTATAAAGCCAATGGGGTCTCCAGTGTGGATGAATACTTAGAACGCGAGGCGAGAAATGGGCTTGAAGTGCGACTGGAGGAAATCCGCTCAAGAATCCCCGACTTTTCCCCTGCGGACAACCAGCGATACCACGAGCGCCTTGATCGGGAGCTGGATGTGATCAAGGGAATGGGCTTTTCCGGTTATTTCTTGGTGGTTGCAGACTTTGTTCGGTTTGCCAGAGACGCAAACATCCCGGTAGGGCCGGGGCGAGGTTCTGCAGCGGGTAGCCTGGTCGCTTATTCCCTCAGGATCACTGACCTGGATCCTATTTCGTACGGCTTGATATTTGAGCGGTTCTTAAATCCGGCACGCAAGAGCCTTCCTGACATCGATGTTGATTTCTGCATAGAAGGCCGAGATGCCCTATTCAGGTATGTGGTGGAAAAGTACGGAGGCCCGGATCATGTTGCCCAGATCATCACCTTTGGTAAAATGCAGGCGAGGGGGGTCATAAGGGATGTGGGGAGAGCACTTGACATCCCGCTAAGAGAGGTTGACAGAATCGCTAAGATGATACCCGAGGGGCTAAATATCAGCCTCGGGCAGGCCATTTCCCAGGAGCCCAAACTACAAAACCTGGCAAAGGAAAGACAGGATGTCAAAGAGCTTTTTACCATTGCCCAGGCCTTGGAGGGGCTGCCAAGACACGCTTCAACCCACGCTGCGGGGGTGGTCATTTCAGATCGGCCGTTGGTTGAGTATCTACCGCTGGCCAGAGGCAAAAAAGGGGAGGTTGTAACCCAGTATGACATGAAGGCCGTGGAGAAGATCGGATTGATCAAGTTCGATCTACTGGGGCTTCGCAATCTCACCGTTATGAAGGAAGCATGCGAAATTATACGCAAACGGGGTGGCACGCCACCAGACTTGGCGCATCTTGACTTGACGGACAAGAAGACTTTTGAGCTCCTTGCCTCAGCCGAGACCACAGGGGTCTTCCAACTGGAAAGCTCAGGCATGAAAGATCTCCTGGTGCGCCTGAAACCAGCGTGTTTTGAGGATGTCATTGCGTTGGTCGCCCTTTATCGTCCCGGGCCCTTAGACAGTGGCATGCACAATGAGTTTGTTGAAAGAAAGAATGGTCGAGTTGCGGTGACCTACCTTCTCCCGGAGCTTGAACCTATCCTCAAGGATACCTACGGGGTCATCCTCTATCAAGAACAGGTCATGAACATAGCCAGTGTGCTTGCAGACTATTCTATGGCCGAGGCAGACAACCTGAGAAAAGCGATGGGCAAGAAGATCGCAGATATTATGACTCAAGAGCGTGAGCGGTTCCTCTCGAGGGCTAAAAAGAAGGGGATGGATGAGGAAAAGGCAGAAAATGTCTTTAACCAGATTCAGACATTCGGGCGCTATGGTTTTAATAAGGCCCACAGCGCTGCCTATGCCATGATTGCCTTTCAGACGGCCTATTTAAAGGCCCACTTCCCGGTTGAGTTTATGGCTGCCATTCTAACAAGCGAGATGAGCTCGACCGAAGAGGTGGTCAAGTATATTGCCGAATGCCGCAATCAGGGCATTGAGGTTTTTCCCCCTGATATTAACCAAAGCGAGATGAATTTCACTGTAGTAAAGGGCAAGATTCGTTTTGGTTTGGCAGCCGTTAAGAATGTTGGACAAGGGGCAATAGAGTCGGTGCTTGAGGTTAGAAAACAGGGTGGGCTCTTTAAATCATTGTTTGATTTCAGCGAACGGGTAGACCACAGAAAGGTGAACCGGCGCGTTATCGAGAGCCTGATCAAGTCCGGGGCTTTTGATTCAACAGGGGCAAGACGCTCTCAGATGATGTCTGTGCTGGAAGAGGCTTTTGAGGTCGGGCAAAAGGTCCAGAGGGATCGAATGAGCGGCCAATTTAGCCTTTTTGAGACTATGGCAACAGACAGCCACGACACAATCTATCCTCCGTTTCCTGAAATAGAGGAATGGAATGAGAGTGAGCTATTAAACTATGAGAAGGAGACCCTCGGATTTTTCATAACCGGGCACCCCCTTGCCAGGTATGAGCCGGTACTCAAGAAATTCGCCAATGCGGATACCCTGAAGCTTCAGGACCTCTCAGAGGGTCGAGTGGCTCGCATAGGGGGCATAGTGCGGGATTATAAACTCCACAATGACAGGAAAGGGGAGGTTATGGCCTTTGTAACCCTTGAGGACTTGAGCGGTCTTGCAGAGGTCACCCTTTTCTCCTCGCTCTATTCCTCTATATCCGGCCTCATAGAGAAGGACTCTGCCATCATGGTTGAAGGTCGCGTTACCAGAGACGAAAAGTCGAGCAAGATCCTGGCCGACACGGTTGTTCCGATAGACAATGCCGAGGAAACCTGGACAACGACTGTCCATCTTAACCTTGATATGATCGGTCTCAACAAGCAAAGCCTCCAGAAGCTCTGCGAGATCTTGAAGCATCACAAGGGGTCTTGCAGTACCTATCTGCACCTTGTGATGCCCCAAAGGACCGACACGAGCATTGCACTGCACGAGAGCATCAGGGTAAAAGCTGGTCCGGACTTGACCGAAGCGGTCAACAAGTTTCTGGGCTATGGTGCGGTTGAGACCGTGTGTGGGAAGTAATCCATTGACGAGGTCACATGAAAATCGCACTTATCGCAGTCTTGTTTCGCATAAGAAATTGGCAAGTTTCCGGGTTGTGGTCAAGGAGACCGATCTTCTTGTCAGGGCCGACAGACCACTTGAAACCGAAACCAGAGATTTTATTTTGAGACACAGAATCCTGCTTGAACGTTATCTTGAACAGCACCCGGAGTTTGTCCACAGAATGATCCCATTGCCCCAGGACCAAGTGGCATCACCCATTGTCAGAACCATGATTTCGGCTAGCCAAAAGGCCGGTGTTGGCCCGATGGCGGCAGTTGCAGGGGCTATTGCTGAGTATGTGGGCAGAGACCTCTTAGTACACAGCAAAGACGTGATCGTTGAAAATGGGGGAGATATCTTTATCAGGACCGGCTTTCCTTTAGTCGCAGCCATAATTGCCGGCAAATCTCCCATGGGCAGCAAGCTTGGGGTGCGCATCGACTCACCGGGTCGTCCTGTGGCAGTTTGTACCTCTTCGGGAACTCTGGGTCATTCCCTTAGTCTTGGTAGGGCTGATGCAGCCGTAGTGATCTCAGAGTCTGCGGCACTTGCAGATGCTGCCGCCACAGCCATTGGAAATGAGGTGTCAGGCAAGCAGGACATTGAACCGGCGATAGAGTTCGGAAAAAGGATAGAAGGGGTTCTGGGCATTGTTGTTATCCTGGATAACGAGATCGGCTTTGGGGGCAATGTGGAGTTGGTAAGGCTTAGTTAGGGATTAAGGAATTCCCCAATTCCTCAATTCACAATTCCCGAATTCGCGCTTGACGCGGTTAGGCACATACAAAAGGGCTTGTCTTTTCAGCTAAGCCTGCTATAGTGACCTGATATTTCTTGCAGAGGTACATTCAATGCAGACCGTATGGGCTCCCTGGCGCATGGAGTACATTCTAAGTGAAAAAGAAGAGGAGTGCATATTTTGTCTTGCCTTATCGGAGCAAGGCAACCTCACTCTGTACAAGGGTTCACTCTCCATGGTCATGATGAACAAGTATCCGTATATTAATGGACATCTTTTGGTTGCCCCCAAAAGACATATATCGTCCTTGGATGAGATGACAATGGAAGAGATGGCTGACCTTTTAAAGACGATCAAAGACTCGATCGGAATCCTAAGAAAAGTAATGAAGCCAGATGGATTCAATGTAGGTCTAAATCTTGGGATGGTGGCTGGTGCAGGTGTAGAGGAACACCTTCATTTTCACATTGTACCGCGGTGGCATGGAGATACCAATGCTATGACCGTGTTTGCTGAGGTGCGGGTGATACCTGAGCACCTTGAGGCAACTTATTCTAACCTTAAACCTTATTTTGAAGGACTCGGCTAAATCTGTTGAAATATAAGGAGGATTCGAGATGAAATCCATAAAGCTTGTGTTGTGGTCCGTGGCGGTCATCTTCTTAGTAGTTGTCGTGGTACAGAATGTTGGTCTGCTTACCCACAAGGAAAGTATAAAGTTAAACCTTTTGATAAAGGAGTATCAATCCGGGCCTATTCAGCTCTATGTTTACTTCTTGGGGTTGTTTTTGATAGGCCTTGTCCTTTCCTATTCTTATGGGCTTGCGGAACGTTTCAGAGCAAACAAAATTATAAGAAATCATCTCGAGACCATCCGTAAGCTGGAAGAAGAGATAAAGGTCTTCAAAAGCTTACCTGTTTATAAAGAAAGTACGCCTTCCAAAGAAACCGAGAATGCCTAACACGACGTTTCGGAAGTTTTACGATGCATTGAGATCATAGATATTTTGATGGGAATCGATTTATGCCATTCACATGGAATGATGGAGTGTTGGAGTACTGGAGTACTGGGGAGTAAAAGCGGAAGAAATCTTTTTTTTGGTTCCTTTAAATCCATCACTCCAGTACTCCACTACTCCACTACTCCAATCGTGGTTCGACAAGCTCACCACCCTGAGCAAAGTCGAAGGGGGGCGAAGCCCCTACGTTCGATCACGCCCTGCGGGTTTTCCTGCCATGGTTAAAGCCACCCCGATGGTTCAGCAATATCTGTCGATCAAGCAGCAGTACCCTGATGCTATCCTGTTCTACCGGATGGGCGATTTCTATGAGATGTTCTTTGAAGATGCAAAGATAGCATCTCGAATCCTCGAAATTGCTCTTACTTCCAGGAACAAAAAGGACGAAAAACCGATTCCTATGTGTGGTGTGCCCCACCATGCCGCCCAGGGATACATTGCGCGGCTGATCGAGCGCGGTTTCAAGGTGGCCGTCTGCGAACAGGTGGAGGATCCGGGCAACTGCAATGCCTGCACACATGGCATTGGCGGGCAGGTGGCAAGGCACGAGCGGGCAGGTGGCGGGCAGGCAAAGGCCAAGGGACTTGTGAAGCGCGATGTGGTGAGGGTGATAACACCCGGGGTGGTCGTTGACACAGAAATTCTGGATGCAAGGTCCAACAATTTCCTCATAGCCCTGTTTTTCCGGCAAGGTCGCTACGGGATCGCCCATCTGGATATTTCCACGGGGACTTTCAGGGTGACCGAATCGAGCGATTTCGAAAAGGTCGCAGACGAGTGCCGACGTATAGAACCAAGCGAAACCCTGCTTGCCGAGTCCCATCGCGAAGCACCTGAAATCAAAGCGCTGATAGAACCCCTTGGGGAGACCACAGTTAACTTCCTGAAGAATGAAGGCTTTGAACCGGAACCAGCCCGGGCACGGCTTCTGAGGCAGTTTAAAACCCATTCTCTGGAAGGATTTGGTTGTGATGAGTGGCAGGCCGGCATTGCAGCGGCCGGAGCTCTGCTGGGCTACGTGGACGAGACCCAAAAGGGGGATCTCGTCCACATCACGGGGATTGCATCCTACAGCCTTTCTGACTTCATGATCATAGACGAGGTCAGCAAAAGAAACCTGGAACTCTTTGAGACCATTTGGACCGGCGCCAAACGCGGGTCCCTTCTTGGCATAATGGATCAAACCGTAACAGCCATGGGCGCCCGCATGCTGCGGGCATGGCTTCAGTATCCGCTTTTGGATCTTGAGCAAATCAAACTCCGATCGGACGCCGTAGAAGAAGCCAAGGAGAAGCAACTTGTGAGGCGTTCGGTGAGGAAGGCCCTGCAAGAGGTACATGACCTTCAGCGCTTAAATGCCAGGATTGCGCTTGATCGGTGCAATGCCCGAGACCTAATAGCGTTGAAACACTCTATTCAAAGACTCCCTCGGATACATTCTTTGGTTGAGGGGTTTGCAAGCCGGCTTTTTGTAGAGATCACCTCAAAATGGGATGACCTTGCCGATGTGGCGGGTTTGATCGAAGACGCCATCTCTGATGACCCGCCTCTTACCACACGCGAAGGTGGCATTATTAAGCCGGGCTTTGATGACGGGCTCGACCAACTGATTCGGAGCAGTAGGGAAGGAAAGGATTGGATCTCACGTCTGGAAGCCAAGGAGCGCAAAGCCACAGGGATTAACTCTTTGAAGGTGGGCTTCAACAAGGTTTTTGGTTACTATATTGAGGTTTCCAAGACCCGTATTAAATCAGTGCCGGCGCACTATGTGCGCAAACAGACCCTGGTTAACGCGGAGCGCTACATTACCGAGGACCTCAAGGCATATGAGGCCAAAGTGCTCGGGGCTGAAGAAAAACAAGCCCGGTTGGAGTATGAGCTGTTTTGCGTGGTAAGGGAAAGGGTGGCTCAAAGTAATCGCCGCATTGCCAGGATGGCTGACGCTGTGTCCAACCTGGATGTGTTGCTAACATTAGCTGAACTGGCTGATCAGAATGGTTATGTAAAGCCGGTCGTTCATGGCGGTGACAGCCTTTTTTTGAAGGAGAGTCGTCATCCGGTCATTGAAAAATTGGTATCATCAGAACGCTTTGTGCCTAACACGATTGAGATGGATCATACCTCGCAACAGGTGCTTATCATTACCGGACCCAACATGGCCGGAAAATCAACGCTCCTGCGCCAGGTTGCCCTGTTGGTATTAATGGCCCAGACGGGTTCGTTCGTTCCGGCGGAAGCAGCCTCCATTGGGATAGTCGATCGAATCTTCACCCGGGTTGGGGCGCTGGATAACCTTGCCGAAGGCCGGAGTACCTTCATGGTGGAGATGCAGGAGACCGCCAACATCTTGCATAATGCCACCGAGCGAAGTTTGGTCATTCTGGATGAGATCGGCAGAGGTACCAGCACCTTTGACGGCCTGAGTATTGCCTGGGCTGTGGCAGAATATCTCCACGACTGGAAAAGCCGTGGGATCAAGGCCCTTTTTGCCACTCACTATCATGAGCTGACCGACCTGGCTCTTACCAAGCCTCGAGTCAAGAATTACAACGTTGCTGTCAAGGAATGGAATGAGGAAGTTATTTTTTTGAGGAAACTGGTTGAGGGTGGTACCAATCGAAGCTATGGTATCCAGGTGGCCCGCTTAGCCGGCATTCCGGCGCAGGTCTTGGAGCGGGCCAGAGAGATATTGAAGAACATAGAAAGTGATGAATTAGACTGTGCAGGGGAACCGGTCCTGGCACGTTCGAAGAGGCCGCTTGAAAAAGATGCGAGTGTTCAGCTTTCCCTTTTTACGACCTCAGATCAGATTGTGATTAATACCTTGAAAAAGATAGATATTTCCAATATGACACCCCTTGAAGCATTGAACCGGTTGAATGCACTAAAAGAACTCGTGGAGTAATGGAGTGTTGGCCCGCCCTGGCGCGACTTGTTTGAATTTATCTGCTAAGCCTATAATCCCGGTCTGGGCCAGGGAGTACTGGAGTAGTGGATATTGGCGGTATCAGGCGCAAGGTATAATGTTTCGCCCTGTGCGCTCTGCGCCCGCCTGCCTTCGCCTGGAGCCAGCCCGCCTCCCAAACAAAGCGAGACAGCCAGGGCGACGGCGACTGGCGGGCAGGCCCTGGGCATTACGCCAGCTGATTCCAACCCATCACTCCATCACTTCAATACTCCATTACTCCCTCTTTTTCCTCATTTTACTTTTGCTGTTTGCTTTACACCCACCCATAGCCAGCGGATACCAAACCGAAAGAAACTATCGACACGCCAGGTTGAGTTTTGAAAAGCTCCTGA
>JAQYWL010000101.1 GCA_030145035.1 Desulfobacteria bacterium
TCCGATCCTATGCGTGGTTTTGCATTGGGGTATTTGTTATCCCCGGTCTTTTCATGGCCAGAAACTATGCGGTGTCAGGAGAAATTGTCTTCCTCAACCCGTCGGGAGGGCATAATTTCTATTTTGGACATCATAAGGGGGCCAGCCCCATTTTTAATGAAAACCTAAATTTTAGGGGAGCTATCTTACTAAAATACAGAGAAAAGGCTGAAGCAGATCTGAAAAGACCTCTGTCAACGAGAGAGGTGTCAAGCTACTGGTACAGAAAGGGAATCACCTTTATTATTGAGAATCCGGGTGAAGAGCTGAAACTCATGCTCAAAAAAATGTTGTTCTTCTTTGATGACACGGAAATGCCCACCTATTTCAACTACTATTTTAATCGAAACTATTCTGTAGTGCTGAAGAATTGGGTCTTGACCTTTGGTCTTATTTTCCCTTTATCCATACTGGGGTTTGTTCTTGCCCTGCGAAGGAGCCGGGAATTGATGGTTTTACACCTCTTTTTCCTGACCTCCTTTTTGTCGGTGTTGATTATCTTTGTCATATCCCGACTACGGATACCGGCTATCCCTGTATTTATTATCTTTGCGGGGCTCGGAATACTTACTATCATCGAGTGGTGCAAGGACGCGAAATTTAAGCCTCTTGTTCTGGCTGGACTTTTCATGGCGCCGCTGTACTGGATGACCTTTATCCCACTAACACAGTTGAACTACGCTGATCCCCATAATCATCTTGGCGCCGTCTATTGGTACAAGGGGAAGATCCCTGAGGCGGAAATGTCCTTCCTGAAGGCATTGGAATTGAACCAGGGCTTTGAATATCCGCTGCTCAACCTGGTGAACATGTTCAGGCTTCAAGGAAATGTGGAAAAAGAGACGGAATACAGGAACCGGTACGAGGCCTGGAAACAAGAGTACAAGCCAAACAGCTTCTAGTTCGTTTCCATCCAGAAATGGTCCTTTTTCGCAATCTCTGCGTCAATCTGCGGGATCGCTTGTGCGACGTACCGACGTACGTCTCCGCGCAATCCCTTGATTTCCTTGACCTTGCGAAAAATTACTCATTTCTGAATTGGAAACTGACGCCAGTGCCCAGTGTTGTGAGATTCATTTCCGGATGGGCACAAGTTCGCCTTGACATGGCACAACACTTCTTGAAGAAATTGTTCCGGCACATCGCCTCCGAGTCGTATGGCCTTCTGGAAAACACGGTTGGCATTTCCCCAATCTTCCAGCCCACAATATGCAATACCAAGCCATATATAGGCCTCTTTGTGAGTCGGGTCCAACCGGACCACGTGTTCAAAATGCTCGACGGCTTTTTGAAAATCACCTGCCTGTCCACACACCTTGCCAAAGCCAAAATCGGCATAGTGGAGATCCGGCCCAAGTTTCCGGACAATCTGAAACTCGGCTTTAGCCTCCTCCAAACGTCCCGCCATGGCGTAAGCGCTCCCCAAATGGGTATGGGCCAAGACACTGTCTGGTACCACGGAGGCTGTATGCTGCCAAAGGCTTAAATCATTTCTCCACACCTTCGACTGCTTCCAACTCAGTCTGCCAAACCAGATGAGCGTCGCAGCGAGCACCACAAACCATATCCTCCGCTGTTTCAGATTTTTGAACGCGTCGAGCATCAAGCCAATGCCAATGCTCAGGCCAATGGCGGGCAAGTACGTATAACGATCCCCCACCAAACTGTGCCCGAGCGGCACAAGACGTAATGCAGGAAAAATACATATGATATACCAACCCATTACAAACAGGGGCAGCCGGGTTCGGCCAACTGTGAGCACACAAGAAACGCAAATGGTCAAGAGCAAAAGTACATCCCCATATGACATTATCAACAGGAGTTCCTGCCGCGTTGGATATGGGACAAGGACCGAGAGTTCAACCGGCCATACGGTCTTGACTATATAATATGCAAGAGCCTTCAACGCAACCACGGGCCTTTCCCACATTAAAAACTCACCTCCAACGGCCGTGGCACCTCCCGACTGTTGAGCCATTATACCTATCCACAGAAAGATTGTAGCCAGAATAAAGAGCGGTATTTTCTCCTTCAGGAGCATGGAACTTGGGGGTCGCTTCAACAGAAAGTCCAGCATCAAGAGGGCAAAAGGCAAAACAATGGCAGCGGGTTTGCTTAATACGGCAAGGCAGTAGAGAACTGAAATCGTCCATCCTCGCCGGAAACCCACCATCCCTTCTTTCAGATCTATGAGGTAAGCCAAAACAGCCGCCAGAAAGAAGAACGAGCAAATCGTGTAGTTAAACCCGGCATACACCCACGAAATGCCCTCTACGCGAAGGGGGTGTATAGAAAAGACCAAACCAGATATCAGTGCTGTCCATGGTTTGATTCCCATTCGAATAAGTATGTAAAAGAGCAGACAGGCATTTGCAGTGTGTAACAATAGCGGAAGGACATGGAATATGAATGCATCTAAACCAAAAATGGCGTAGAAGAAACGAAAGGCAACTAGGACGATGGGCTGGTAGTTGGAGATGTAAAATTCCGTAAAGATCCGCACCAAGCTCTGCCATGACGGATCCAAGACAAGGGAATTGTCCAAGAGGCATCCATAGTCATCGTAGTAAACAAATCCGTTCCCCAGGGAAGGCAGAAAACAAAGGAATGTAACGGTCGCTACCAATAGACTGGGCGCAAGGCATGTTTTCCAACCCGGTATTTTGTCTCCTTCTGGATGGATCATGCTCTTATAGCTGGAGCCGCGATGGCTACTGCCAGATTTTGGGATGTTGGCAGGGCGTCCCCGCCTTGCGAACATTGACATTCAGCTGCCAGAATGATAGTTTCTTAACATGGTATCAATTCTCGTGTGAGAGATCTCTATTTACGCCGGCATTTCCTCGATGAAAAAACATCTGCAACTGTTTCCTTTCCTCTATCTCCTGGGAGCTGTCCTGGTCTTATTCTTTCCCCTTATGAGGCATTGTACCCTATTTTTCCGCGACATTCAACTTCTGTTCATGCCGATGAAGTTTTTCTTGACCGAGTCTTGGCGCATGGGCGAACTTCCTCTTTGGAATCCAATGCTTTTCTGTGGCTCTCCA
>JAQYWL010000208.1 GCA_030145035.1 Desulfobacteria bacterium
ACATTGATCACAATTCCACCTATCCCGAAACCGATGACAAAGTCTTTATCTTTGACTACCTGCTCAAGCTGACACCCCCCTTTCTAGAACCATACGGCAAGCCAAGCCTGTTTGCTGCCGTGTACAACTTCACTAATGACAACTATTTATACCGCGGAGACTGGCCCCAGCCGGACCGATGGGTTGAGGGTGGGGTAAGGTTTGAGTTTTAGGTGGTTGGTTACCCAGTTGAGTCGTCGAGTCTTAGAAGGAGGCAAAGGGTGACTGAGCTTGACCACCGAGTTGAGGCATTATCTTCTTAGGAAAGATCAAGAACTCAACTACGAAGCGATAGTAGACTCTACCACCCACATGTGCTAAATGATCGCTCGTAATGAGCTTGTCCGTGATATTACGCATGCCGAAGTATATGAGCCTATCCGTTGCTTGTGTCCTCTTAACTGCTTCCATCCTTTCCTGTACAGAATCCGGGACGAGTTCCGCGAAAGAAAGTACGTACAATGAAAATATTCTCCGGTACGATGTAAACGCTCCTCTCACTTCCCTCGATACTACAAAGGTTCAAACTTCCGGTTCCATTCTTGTGCTCCCTTTGCTTTACAGCTGTCTGTTCCTTCCAAATCCAGACGGAGAACTCGAACCTGACCTGGCTACCAAATGGACATATGATGTGGAAAGTCATACCTGGAGTATCCACCTCAGGAAGGACGTTTTGTTCCACAATACCCAACCCGTTACTGCACGGGACGTGAAGTATTCGCTGGAGGCCAAGCTTAAAAACATGTGCCCCTCCATACTATCTTTGATAGACAGCATTTCCATTCCGTCTGACTCTGAGTTGAGCATAAATCTTAGGAAAGACGATCCTGAATTTCCAAGAAAAATCTGGGATACGGGAATTGTTCCCCATCGCAATGGAGACAAGACAGATTATTACAATCATCCTATTGGATCCGGCCCTTTTAAGTTTGCTTATAGAAAAGGGGAAAACGAAGTCGGGCTCGTGGCCAATAAAGATTATTATGATGGGCGCCCTTCTCTGGACGGCGTTGTTTTCTCTTACCAGCCCGACAAAGAAAAGACATGGACGAGACTCCTTTCCGGAAGGACAGATATCGCACAGGAGATCTCTCCGGTAAATTTTGGGATTATGAAACAGTACCAACAAAGGTATTATTTTGATTGCTACGCCATGCCCTACTACGCAATTCTACTTTACAATACAACAACCCCTCCTTTTTCCGATCCGAATGTTCGACGGGCCCTTTCCTATGCCATTGATAAGCACTACATCGTAAAGAATATCCTAAAAGGTCTGGGAGTCGTTGCTGTTGGCCCAATGGGCGTAGATTCTCCTTTTCACAATCAGCACATAATGCCCATTCCTTATGACCCGAAGAAGGCGCTAACACTCCTTAAAAAAGCAGGGTGGTCTTATGACGATGTGGGCCGTTACCTATCCAAGGAAGAGAAGCGTTTTGAATTTACGATCTTGCTGTTTGAAGAATATCAAGTTGAAAAAAGGGTTGCTCAGTATGTCCGTCTCTGTCTTAACGATCTTGGAATCAGGGCTGATCTGCAGTCGTTTCCCCACTCGGAACTTATAGCAAAGTACCGCAGAAACAATGAGTTTCAGGCTGTTTTGACAGAATTCACTTGTGCTTATCGCGATCCTGAATGGATAAGAGAACTATGGGCCCCCCATCTCTCCCAGAAATCCAGAGCTGGTTGTTTTCAACATCCCGAAGTCAGCCGCCTTATCCACAACGCTATTGAGGAAAGCGATCCATCAAAACAAAAGGAGCTTTTCTTTCAAGTTGATGCTCTAATCACATCTCTGCAGCCCGGTACATTTCTATTCCATAAAATAGCCATAGACGCGATGTCCAGGCGCTTCTCATTGCCTTTGCCTTTTGCTCTCGACCAGCCGGGGATCCACCGCCTCAAATACGCATCGCTTAGAAGTAATTAGCTCACACCGCTTCCGCATTACAGCTTTTATGTGATTCATGAAATCCTTCTTCCCGCTAATCGCAAAACAATGTCCCCGGCCGCAAGCAGCGGGGTATTGAAAAACACTAAAGTCGTGTGAGGTCATTGCCGATACCGATATAAGAGCCCAATCTGTATCGGGTTGGCAACAACCACTCAAGAAAGGGGGGATCAAACGTGAAACTCATTGTCGTCAAGAAGGGCACCTATAAGGTAACAAAGTCAAGCCAGCACTGCTGTAAGAATGCACCAACTGGCCGGACCTAACCAAATCCTGGTTTATCCCCCAGGCAAGACGGTTTTTGCCTGGGGGACCTACAAAAGGAGATACCATCATGGCCTCATTTGAGAAGGCAAGATTCACTATTGCCATACCCGTTGAAAAGGCGATGGGAGATCTAATTGCCCTTTATCAGACTATGACAAGGGCCTTTGTCCTGATGCCATCACACGATTGGGCTGACGTTCTAAGTGACCCCGGATACTCCGCTGACCCTGAAATTATGGAACTTCTCTACGACCAGGGATTTCTAGTTAAAAAAGATACTCAAGAAATCGCCATTTTTGAATGTTGGAGACAACAACACGTGCACGACTTCAGCACGATAACGTCCAAAGTCCTCGTAACCCGTAAATGTAATAATCGTTGTCGTTACTGCATCCTTGATCCCGAGCCCAAAGAGATGTCTCCTGAGACAGCCCATGCCATGGATGAATTCTACATTACAATGTTGGAAGAAAAGAATCCTGGAGAGGTAAAAGACGACTACCTTGGCGGTGAGCCGCTGCTCAATGCCAAAATCATACAGGAGAGTGCTGCCAGGCGCTTCTATTACTGCCAAGGGAAAGGAATCAAATATGGTTTCACCATCACCACCAATGGTACTCTTATCAGGCCATCCGTTATCTCGCAGATGAAACAAGTAGGCCTCACCGGTGTTCGAGTGAGTATGGCCGGCCCTGCCCCTGTCCACGATCACTTACGGCCTTCCAAGAATAACGGCAAGACGTATGGCCTCATCATGGAGAACCTTCAGTCTGTCTCCGGTCTAACTTCCCTTACCATCGAGTGTCAATATGACAGCGGGGCCGTCGATTACAGGCGCATTCCGGAAATCCTTGATGAATTTAAAGAACTCAACATCCTTGTCGAAGATGTCAATTTCACCCCAATCCTGCCCACAAAACGAAAAGGTAGCTATGATTCCGGTATGGGCGATCCCCAAATAGCCCTGTGGCTAATGAAAGAGGGCAGAAAGCGAGGCTATGCAAAGGACCGAGAAGCCCCCTCCAATAGGTGTATGGCTGATCTTCGATCCAAGTTTGTTTTTGACACCGACGGCTCTATTATCCCGTGCCCATCGCTACAGGGTGGGGAAATGGCCTATGGGCACGTCAGTAAAGGGGTAGACTTTGTCGCAGAAGCACAGCTATTGAAACGAAACTTGGGGGACAGATGCCTGAACGAATGCGAACTACTTCCAATCTGCACAGGAGGCTGCCGCCTGCAAGCCCTCATTAAGCAGAAAGATTTTGCCGGAATCGATTGCCACTATGATACCTACCGCGTTTTTCTCGAAGATTATATCAGAGAAAAGGCCTCAGCGGCTCTGGTAGATGAAGAGAACACCGCCATAAAAAGAGCTGCGTGAGCTAATCCCCCTAACACGCGTTTTGGTCGCCCGCGCCTAAACCTTGTAATATAGCAATTACCCTTTACATTTGGCTAACATCTTCTTTATACTTAAGGATTATGAGCCGTCCTAAGAAACGAAGCTTATTTCACAAGTTCCTCCTTTTTGTTCTTCCCTTCCTTATTCTGGCCATAATCATTACCGGTGTCGTTCTTTCCTGGACAAGCTATAAATATTTTCAAAAAGCGATACTGGAAAATTACAGCAATATCCTCAAAAGCTCGGCCGGCGAGATTCGCCTCTACATGCAACATGCCCAAAGAGGTCTGGAAGGCCTCGCCCTGGTGATATGTGCCACCAAGCTGGATAAATGGGGAAAAGATATGGCGCTGACAGCGTTCAATCATGAGGCGACTGAATTTATGTCTGTTTCTCTGATTTCAAGGCAGGGTGAAAAGGTCGCGTCTACCGGTTGGCAAGAGCTGGACATAGTCTCAAGACATGAGTCCATGTTTAAGAAGGTCCTGGAAGGCCAAAGCGCCATCTCCGGTGTCATAGTTACAAAAGAGAATATCCCCTATGTCCGTATGGCCGTACCCGTATCACACCTGGGTGAGGTAATAGAGGTTCTGTGGGGCGAATTAAACCTCAAGTCCGTGTGGGATATACTGGAAGGGATCACTATTGGTGAAACCGGTCAGGTCTATATTATGGATTTGTCCGGACGATATATGGCGCACCGGCAGATTGACCGGGTGGTATCGAGCCCTCCGGCAGAAAAACCGGACATACTCAAAGAACTGCGTGAATCAGACACACCAGTAGGATGGATCAAAGAAGAAGACGGAACCAGGCTCTATTGTTTGGGTACCCATATCCCTGGCCTTGATTGGGTGATTGTCTTGAGCCAGGCCTGTCCGGAGATCTATGCATATTTGTACCGAAATATTCATTGGGCTGTGTTCATAACCTGTTTCCTCTCTCTTTTCGCCGTATTGCTCGGCTGGCATCGCGTGAAGCGCTTCTTAACACCGATTCACACCCTGCACCGCCAGGTTCAAAGAATAGGCCGTGGCGACTTAGACCAGAAGGTCTCTGTTGACTCGCAGGACGAGATCGGCGATCTGGGGCTGGCCTTTAACGAGATGACCGATTCGCTCAAGAAATACATACAGCGAGAGGTGGAAACCGCCCAGGAGCTTGTTCATGCAAAAAACCTGGCGGTGCTTGGCTCGACCTCAAGCAAGGTGACCCATGAGGTAGGAAACCTTTTGAACAATGCGGGGATCGTCCTGTCCACTCTGAAAGGCGAAGCGCTCAGCCCAACTGGGAAAAAGTCCCTCGAGATACTGGAAAAGGAATCAGCGCGAGTAAGGGAGTTTATTCACAACTTCTTACAATTTGCCAAGAAACCTGAATTGCGTTTAAGCAAGACATCGCTACATGCGATTATTAGAGAAGTCTTGTTTATGCACCAGCCGGATGCGGAAAAAAGGGGAATCCGCCTTGACCTTAACTGGCCCTTAGACGTGCCCCCGGTTAATGTAGACGCCCGCCTCATCTACCAGGTCATAAATAACCTGGTCAAAAACAGTCTGGAAGCTATGACGGATTCGGGAAAGATATGTATTGACGGAAAGATTGAAGGCGAGCACCTTTTGATTACGGTAGAAGATACAGGCCCCGGGATAGAACCGGACGCCCTGGAACGGATATTCGACCCCTTCTTTACGACCAAAGGGAAAAAGGGCACAGGCCTTGGATTATCAATAGTAAAAGGCATTGTGGAGGCTCATCGCGGAGCGATTGAATGCCAGAGCCAATCAGGAAAGGGCGCAACCTTTATTCTGCGCCTCCCTTTGCAATGAGCCCCTGTCGGTGATTCCCTCTTTTGTCAATTCTTAGATGTTATATGAAGGAGATGAAGCGCGTGGTATAAGATGTGCGGGTGAAGCGCCCCGGAAAACCTGGGAAGAAGTAGATAACACGCCCTTGCCCAGAGAACTGCACACTCAAGATTCAAACAGTAAGAGGCAAATAGCATTCGGACAGTCGCCATCTGAGCAACAGCTTATCCCACCAGCAATACATCCTTCACGGCTGGCTTCTGTTGAAGCGGGCCAACCGAGGTCTCCCTCATTATTCGGTGTCGGAAACGAATTGAGCCCGATTAATGTTGACGGCTGCGTAAAAAGTCCATCTGCGGCGTTGCGCTTCATCTTTCGTCATTGCGACGTACTATAAGTACGCCTCATTCCTCAAGATTCGCGCGCCTTGCATCTGGAGCTTTTTACTGTGCCGTCCATTTGCCGACTTTTTACGAGATCATCAGTGTTGCTTTAAACTATTTTAAAAAGCTTTTGAGGTGTTTTAAAGCAACATTGATTCATAATTTTCTTGACCAAGCCACGGATTTACGATATGTTGATTTAAGTTAACATAAAAGGTTTATAAGGTATTTTAAATTAACATGCCACGGGTCAGCAAAATCTCGAAATCCCCACCGGCCGCGGTCGAAGACATCCTCAACCGGTTGGGCAGGAATATCCGCACCGCCCGCCTGCGGCGCAAGCTTTCCAGGGAAGAGCTCGCCGAACGCGTCGGCATCTCGCGATATGTGCTGGCCGATATCGAGAAGGGCAAGCCAACCACAGCTATAGCCGCCTATTTGGGCGCACTGTGGGCGCTCGGTCTCCTCCAAGATATGCGGGAGGTGGCCGATCCGGACCGCGATGAGGAAGGCAAGATTCTGGAGCGGGCCAGAAGCCCGAAGACGGCTCCGAAGCGAAAGACGCTAGACGATGACTTCTGAGCGGGAGTGCTATGTCTACATAGTGCCGCCCGGCGCGACGGAATTCGTCACAGCGGGTCGCTTCCGAGTGTCCCTGACTCGTGATGGCGAGCCGGTCGGACAGTTCGTCTACAGGCGGCGTTATCTTGAACGTAATGAGGCGGTCGAGCTTGACCCTGTAGAGCTGCGGCTCCGCAGGGGTCCATACGAAACCGCCCGGATGGAAGGCTTCTTTGGCGCGATCCGTGATTCCATGCCTGATTTCTGGGGCCGGCGTGTCATTGAACGACACACCGGCCACACGAAGCTCGAAGAGTTCGATTACCTGATGTACGGCCCGGATGACCGGGCGGGTGCGCTGGGGTTCGGCCTCAATGTGGAACCACCGGCCACACGAAGCAGGTTCAACCGCACCCTTGATCTGGAACGCCTACAGGCTACGGCCGACGCCATAATCAATGATGATCCAAATATTGCAGGCTCAACTGCCAGGCAGGTCGAGGAGTTCATGTTGGTCGGCACATCAATGGGTGGTGCCCGGCCCAAAACTGTGGTGGAACAGGGACAGGACCTATGGATCGCCAAGTTCACCCGACATGATGACCGCTGGAACCATCCGCGCGTGGAGCATGGCCTGTTAAAGCTTGCCGAAGCCTGTGGCCTCACCGTGGCTGACAGCGACACCACAACGGCTGGCGGACGGGACCTTCTGCTCGTGCGCCGGTTCGACCGCGACCGGGTAGAAGACGGTTACCGGCGGCACCGCATGGTCAGTGCGCTGACACTGTTGCAAAGTGATGATGACCCGGTAGCGCGGCGGGACTGGTCCTACATCCTGCTTGCAGATGAAATCCGGCGCGTGAGTACGAAACCGGAAGCCGATCTGCGCGAGCTGTTCGCCAGAATGTGCTTCAACGCGGCAGTATCCAACCTGGACGACCATCCACGCAATCATGCCGTGCTGGCAAAAGGCCGGGACTGGCGTCTAAGCCCTGCCTTTGATCTGATGCCCACGCCCATGATCGCCATGGACAGGCGCGATCTTGCCATGGCGTGCGGCAGCGCCGGGCGCTATGCCAACCGCAAGAATCTTCTGAGCCAACATGGTCGCTTCCTGCTATCCGAAGAAGACGCGACAGCCTTTCTCGATCACATCGTTGAGACTGTGCGAAACGCGTGGCGGCCAACCATGCGGCGGGCGGGCGTCATCGAGGCCGACTGCGAAGCCATCGCCACTGCCTTCCTTTACGAAGGATTCTTCTACGAAGAAGCGGCATAGAAGCCCCCGTCCCTTATGTTGCCCCAAATCCTCTGCGCCCTTCCGGCTTGGCTTGCAGACCGGCAGCGCCACACCACTTATTATTATCTTGACTTTAAAAATACTCGGGTTATAATCCAACCATGATTAAAAGAAAGCTATTTTCAGCCCTCGTAAAACACCTGCCAAAGAAAGAAATCAGCATCATAGTCGGACCTCGACAAGCAGGCAAGACTACCCTTATGGAGTAGCCCATCGGAGTGCGGATTTGTTTTTCAAAATCTTGTCTTTCTCTTGCTGAAAGCGCAAACAAGACTCGGTTCGGACAAGCTGCATTTCTGGCGAACAAAGGATAAAGCCGAAGTCGACTTCGTATTGGAACGCGGCAAAGAGATCATTCCGATAGATGTAAAGTTTAAATCTTTGAAAAAACAAGAGATTACGCGTTCTTTGCGCAGTTTCATTGAAAAGTATGATCCTTCTGAGGCATATATTGTTAATCTTGATTTTCGAAAAGCAGTTAGAATCGGCAAAACTATGCTGTACTTTCTTCCTTTTTACGAATTGCTTTCCAAAGAATTGTAGCGTGAAGCTCATCGAGGAGCCTTTGTTTTCTGATATGAAGTTCTGTTAAACAGCAAGCTACTTTTTCTCAAGGGGCTGGTTGATTTTGAAGAAGCTGAAACCTAATAGGTATGAGTTGGTTAGAATGTAACGGAAGGTAATTTTCTCGGCAGCGAATACCACAGAAAACGTTAGGATCGTAAGAGTCAAAAAAGTCCGCCTGCCTTATTGGCAAGCGGACTTTTTTTGGCTAAGCAATTTCCAGTTTTGAGCGGCGTATTCAGCCGTCGTAGCCAGGGCTACTATGGCGAAGTCGGCGCCGCGTTATATAAAATCGCGGAGCGATTTTATCAAGCGTCTTGATTATAACAGGTAAGGCAGCACCGCATGCAGCGGTTGGCCTCTTTGAGGGCATCTTCTTCTGTAACCGTGAGGTCCACCTCCGCATAGGTGTGCTGTCTTTCGTAAGAACCTGCCTCCAGCTCGGGTTGCTCGATACGGCCTTTTCTTTTTATGCCTTCAATGCTATCGAAGATCGTACCGGGTATGTGACCTTTCATGCGCCTTGAATCCACACGCAGTCTATCTGGAGGAAATGCCATATCCTCACCCATTAGATACTTGTGGATTCCCCTTGCGGCCCGTCTTCCTGCCCCAACAGCCGCAACCAAAAGCCCGGGTGGTCCTGCACAGTCGCCGCTTGTGAATACGTAAGGGATGGCTGTTTGATGGGTATCTGTATCATTCACAATCGCGCCCCGACTGGTTTCAAGCCTTGAAACGGCAGTCCCCTCTTCATCTGCAAAGGCTGAATTCGTGGTCTGGCCGATGGCCAGGATGAAGTTGTCGATCGGTATCACCGTCTCAGAGCCCTCGATCGCCACTGGTTTTTGCCGGCCGCTGGCATCCGGTTCTCCAAGCTCATTCTTCAGGTATTCAATCCCGGTGAGGTTTCCCTCATCATCGGTAATGAACCTGGTTGGGGTGCACAAAGTGACAAATTCGATCCCCTCGTGGTGACATGCCTCTATCTCAACCTTGTTGGCAGGCATATCCTTGACTTCACGTCTATAGAGGCAATAGACCTTCTCAGCGCCCAGACGGACGCTGGACCTCAAGCAATCCATAGCCACATTCCCGCCGCCGATGACCCCAACCTTTTTTCCGACCGGATACGGATCTCCCAAACCCTGTTTTCTAAGAAAGACCGTGGCAGGGATCACTCCCTTCACCTTGTCTTCATCAGGTATCCTGGCCGACGCATGATTCATGGCCCCGATAGTCATGAGAACCGCATCAAAGCCGCCGCCCACAAGGGACTCAAGATCAAAATCAACGCCAAACTTCACCCCTGTCTTTACTTCAATACCGCCGAGACCAAGTATGCGGTTGATGTCCGTATAAAGGATCTCTTTGGGAAGCCGGTATTCGGGAATACCATAGTAGATCATACCACCTAACTTGGGCAACCATTCAAAGATCTTTACCTTGTGGCCAAGGCGTCTCAAATAAAAGGCAGCACTCAAACCGCTGGGGCCACCGCCCACAATGGCCACCTTGTATCCTGTGTCAGGGGCCACAGGGATTTTAAGGGATGTGCCCTGGTTCATCACCCAGTCTGAGCAAAAGCGCTTCAATTGATTGATAGAGACCGGATCATCAGCCAGTGCCCTGCGACAGGCATCTTCGCACGGATGAGGACATACACGGCCCGTAGACAGGGGCATTGGATTGCGCTCCATGACGGTAAGCCAGGCCTTGTCATATTCCCCGCGTTTAATATGGTTGATATACCTGGGGATGTTGATCTCAGCAGGGCAGGTCTGACGGCACGGGGCGAGACGATCAGTGACAAGGTTCATGTGGAGAATTCGATCAGAAGGTTTGCGCACCTGCATGATGCCCTTGGGGCATGCCTTTTCGCAGGCCCCGCAACCCACGCATTTCTCCGCGTCAACCACAGGGTAACCATCAGGCCCAATCTCAAGGGCGTCAAACAGACATGCCTTGACACAACTCCCAAACCCGAGGCAACCCACATCGCAATCCTTGGCCCCTGCATAAAGCAGGTAGGCAGCCCGGCAATCGTTAACGCCCATATAAGAGAATTTCTCAGATGCCCTAAATCCGCCCGTACAGGTATTTTGCGACGTGAGTGGCTCGGCCGCGCCGGCCTCCAAGCCCAGAACGGCAGCCACCTTTGCTGCACCGGCCGCGCCCGCTACGAGACAGGCACCCACGTCCGCTCTACCCTCCACAATGGCAGCAGCACAGGCGCCACATCCGGTATAGCCGCACCCACCGCAGTTAGCGCCGGCCAGACAGTTTGCCACCAACGCAATGCGCGGGTCCTCCCACACATAAAATACTTTGGAGGCAATCCCAAGCAATATTCCGGCAACTGCCCCTAAACCCATCATGAGAAGTAAGGCTTCTATCATTTTTTCCTCCTAAAAAGGACCAATCAATCTATTAGATCATCCCTTTGAAACCGAGAAACGAAAGGGACATAAATCCGGCCGTAACCAGAGCAATGGCAACGTCCTGCAAAGGCCCGGGCACCCTTCCTATGATAATCCGTTCACGCAGGCCTGCAAACAGAATCAGGGCGAGGCCAAAACCGGCCGGGTAGGCCAAAGAGGAAACAAGCATCTCCAGAAAGTTGTACTCTTCCTTGATATTGATCAGACACACACCCATGACCGCACAGTTGGTCGTAATCAAGGGGAGGAAGATACCCAGCCCCGCATAAAGGGCCGGCATGCTCTTCTTCATAAAGATCTCCACAAACTGAACAAGCGCGGCGATCACCACGATGAATACTATAGTCCTTATATACTCAAGCCCCAACGGTTTTAAGAAAACCGCCTCGAAAATCCAGGTCACAATACCCGCTAAGGCAAGGACAAAGACCACGGCCATGGCCATACCCGTAGCGTTGTCCATGCTCTTGGACGTACCAAGAAAGGGACAGTTGCCCAGATATTGAATCAGCAGGATGTTGTTGACCAGGATAGCCCCTACGGCCAGTAAGATATAATCTTCCATCTGACTACTCCTTAATCTAACGAATTGCTTTTCTTAAGCGGCGTAGCCGCGTCGTATAGAATCGCGCAGCGATTCTATTTTCCGGCCAGGTTCATGACGGCAAGCATTAGACCCAGGCAGACAAATGCGCCAGGGGCTTCAACCATGAACGTAAAGGGCTGAAAGGACGGCCCGAATAGTTGAATGACAGTATCTGAGAATGGAACGGAGATGGTACCGGCGCCAAAGGCCTCACGAATTCCGGCCAAAGCACCCAGGGCAATCGTGAATCCCACTCCAATACCAAGACCGTCTGCTATGGATGCTACAGGGGGATTCTTGGAGGCAAAGGCCTCGGCTCGCCCAAGGATAACACAGTTCACCACGATTAAAGGTATAAAGATGCCCAACTGGAGAAAAAGCGGATAGGTAAAGGCCTGCATCACAAGTTCCACGACCACCACAAACGTTGCGATGATGATGATGAAACAGGGCACCCTCACCTGACTGGGTATAATGTTACGCAGCATAGAGACCAGGACATTCGAACACACAAGTACAAAGGTGGCTGCAACCCCCATCCCGACGCCATTTGCCACCGTCTTGGTGACCGCCAACACCGGACAAAGCCCGAGGACAAGCCTGAAAGGCGGAATCTCTTCCCATAACCCCTTTGTAAATTCTTGAACAATTGTTTTGGCCATTATTTTTCTCCCCTATTTGGCAAAAGCCCTGGCTTGCTCTACGATCTGTGGCTTCAGTCTGCTATAGAATCCTGAGCTGTCCGTAACACCTGCGCAAACACCCCTGGATGTTATCGTAGCGCCTGATACTGCATCTATCTGCCCCCCGTCA
>JAQYWL010000232.1 GCA_030145035.1 Desulfobacteria bacterium
CCCTGCCCTACCCGCTGTTTAAACCCATTCCAGTTCGGAATTCCGGCCGCCTGGTACTTGCCTGAAATCCAGCGATTCATCACCTTTGAAAAAACTCGCTGGAATGCTTTTTTTTCGCCGGCAATTTCTGCCATGTCTTTGGCGATCGAAGGATCCTCCTGCGCTAATTCAGGCACCAGGGCCTCCCAGACTGCAACCGAATCATATTCGTTAAACGCATCTAAAATGGTTGGTTGGGGGGCCCCAATCTGGTTCCTGCTGCAATAGTCGATGAATTCCTGGGCCGTTTTCTGCTGGCGCTCCATTTCACCGAAGTATATGGCATCAAAAAATTTGCCCGTTTGCGCCAGATGGCGTGCTAAAATTTGCGACTGTTTGACGCCATTGGGCGACAATTTATCATAATTATCTGCGCCAAATGATGCCTGCCCATGCCTGAAAAAATAGATTTCACTCATTTTAAGCTGGTTATTGGTTATTGGTTATTGGTTATTGGTTATTGGTTATTGGTTATTGGTTATTGGTTATTAGTTATTAGTTATTGCCTACTGCCCTCTGACCTCTGCCTACACCTACTTTTGGGTGTCAGGTGTCAGGTGTCAGGAGCGACAAACGCGAGATCTGAAACCTGAACACTGAAACCTGAACACTGGTCAATAGGTGTAAACTACTTTATGGCGAAAATGAAGGATGCCTTACTTTCTTACGCAACTTTCCTTCCTTTTAACCGGTACACATACGCCAGGACCTCGGCCACTGCGTGATATAGTATGGACGGAATCTCATTGCCGATCTCAACCATTTTGTAAAGATTTTGGGCCAACTCCCTGTTCTCAACGATCGGGATGTGATGTTCTCCGGCCAATGTCTTAATCCTCTCAGCCACCTCTCCTGCCCCCTTGGCCAGAACTGTTGGCGCATCCATCTCAGCAGTGTCGTATTGCAGCGCTATAGCCAGATGGACAGGGTTGGTCACGACGACATCCGCCTTGGGTACTTCTTGCATCATGCGCCTTTTGGCTATCTCGTACTGAATCCTCTTGATCCTTGACTTGACGAGTGGGTCCCCTTCTGTTCGCTTAAATTCTTCCTTGACCTCCTGCTTTGTCATTTTTAACTGCTGCTCATACTGCCACTTTTGAAACCAAAAATCTAGGATAGCCAGAAAGATCATAGCCATGGATACTTTGATAAAAATCTTAAATACGATTTTCAAAATGTATAACAGAATAGCCTGGACCTCCATATCAGCAAGTGATGGCAGACGGTTCATCTCCCCTTTGATCGTCACATAGGCGATCACACCAACCAGGGCAAGCTTTGCCAGGGACTTGAACAGCTCCATTAGCGTCTGTTTGGAAAAGAGCTTTTGTATCCCTTTGATGGGGCTTATTTTTGAAAGCTTTGGTGTGACCGCCTCCCATGAAAGGAGCCAACCTATTTGTAAGACATTCGACAGGAGCGCCGTGACAAACACCGCAATCATCAGCGGCAAAACCACGACGATGAAGCGCTCAATTACAGTACTGCCAAATGCCAAAAACTCCGCCAGGCCAAGATTCGGGGCTGCTATCATGGAAAAAGTATCTTGCATAACTGATTTTATGTGGTTATACATATACGCCCCGAACAAATACAGCGTTGAAAGGCCAGCCAGAAGCACAGCTACTGATGGTATCTCGCGGCTCTTGCCGACCTGACCCTTTTTTCTTGCCTCAGACCGTTTCCTTGGGGTTGCCTGTTCGGTCTTTTCTTGAAGATCACCCTCAGCCAAAGTCTCAAATCCTTATGAACTTAGGGGCTTCGCCCCAATTGGAGTGATGGAGTATTGGAGTGATGGGTTTAATACAGGATGCGTGTTGCAAGTTACGCGTTGCGCGTTGAAAGTTAAAAAAACCTGACTCAAAACAGCTAAGCCTAAACGCGTAACGGACTTTACTTGTTCCAGTACTCCAGTACTCCATCACTCCATCACTCCGTGTGCATGGAAGCCCTACACCATCAGGAGCATTATGCTTCTCAACATACCTTCAAATCCCGCAACATAGTGTCTCGTGAAGTAGAGCAGTGCCTCCAAACAGAAGCCAAAGAAGAACAGACCAACAACTATCTTTACGGGAAAGGCAGCAATAAGGATATTCATCTGTGGCACTACCTTTGCGACAATGCCAAAGGCCGCACTAGCCATGAGAAGAGCGGCAATGGCCGGGGCCCCCAGTTTGACCGCCATGGTAAACATATCTCCCGAAACTTCCAGCATCTTATGAAAAAGCCCATCGCTAAGTCCCAGAGATCCCACCTTAACCACGGCAAAGCTCTCAGCCAGTGTATTAAGGAAAACGTGGTGGCCATTGAGGAGGAGAAAGACCAAACAGGCAACCCAGTAACCCATCTGGGCAAGAATAGGACCCTGGCCACCCGACTCAGGATCGAGAACATTGGCAATGGCAAATCCCATTTGAAATCCCACAAGCTGTCCTGCTAACTGCACGGCAGTAAAGAACAGCCGAACGGTAAGCCCAATAATCAGTCCTAAGATTAATTCAGAAAGTATCAGACGCGCACCCCCCAATATAGTTTCCGGAAACAGTGTGGGGTCAGGCTGGACAACCGGAAAGAGTATGATACTGATCGTCAATGCCAGTCCTGCCTTGACCAGGTTTGGCCACATAGCCGACCCTAAAATAGGAAACATAAACAGGACGATACTAATGCGAATCAAAATCAGAACAAACGATTTAAACTGCTCAGGTGAAAGAGTTAGAATGTCCATGATTCCATTCTCTCAAATCCAAAATCCGCAATCCCGTCACCGTATATACATCGGTATCTGCGTAATAACGTTCTGTGTAAAATCCATCAGTTGCTGCAACATCCAGCTTAAGAAAAACAGGAGTCCCATCAGAACAGCCAGTATTTTCGGAACAAAGGTTAGTGTCATTTCATGGATCTGAGTGGTTGCCATAAAAATACTTACGGCCAGGCCTACAATAAGTCCAAGCCCCAGCATTGGCATCGCAACCAGGATGGTGACCTTAATTGCCTCTTGGGCAAACGCAACTACAAATTCCGGTGTCATATCATCCTGTCATAAAACTTTTGACCAAAGAACCAACGATCAGGTGCCAACCGTCCACCAGCACGAAAAGCATTAGCTTGAACGGCAAGGATATCATGATCGGTGGAAGCATCATCATGCCCATCGAAAGAAGCACGCTTGCGACCACCATATCTATGATCAAAAACGGCACATACACAACAAATCCAATAATGAAGGCCGTTTTCAGCTCGCTCACAACGAACGCGGGTATCAAAACGGATGTGGGGACATCCCGCGGGGCGTTGGGCTTGCTTAGCCTGGCCGTTTTCACAAACAGGGCCAGGTCCTTTTCTCGCGTCTGTCTGAACATGAACTGGCGAATGGGATACATAGCTGCTTCAAGGGCCTCGGCCCCGGATATTTCTTCATTTAAGTACGGTTGGAGGGCGTTCTCGTTAACCTTGTTCCATACCGGCATCATGATAAAAAGGGTAAGAAACAAAGCCAGGCCCACTATAATTTGAGCCGGGGGTACCTGGTGGGTACCCATTGCGTGTTTCAGGAACGAGAAGACCACTGCCAACCTGGTAAAAGATGTCATTAGAATCAAAATAGCCGGTGCAAGGGAGAGAATGGTTAATAAAGCGACAACCTGAAGCAAGACCGAAACCTGTCCGGGGTTGTCAGCTTGCCCCAGGCCAATCTGGAGCGAGGGAAGGGGTATGGTTGCACTGAAAGCAACCGCAGGAATTGCCAATGAAGCAGAGAGCAAAGAGCAAAGAGCAAAGAGCAAAATTGCTTTTGCCTTTGAAATATTTTTTCCTTTTGACGATTCACCCATAACCCTATTTTTCACTCGATCTGCCTTTGCCTTTCAGAGAGGACCTCAGGAAACTTGCAAAAAGACCGTGTGGTGTCCCAGCGGTCTCGAGACTTTCAATTCTGTTTAGGGCCTCGGATTTTTCGATCTTTGTCAAGAAAGTTATGTTGTCCGGAGTAATGCCAATCACGATTTTTTCACCCACCACATCAATCAGCGCAACACGCTGCTTGGGACTCAGATGATGGGATGACAGAATCTTAATAAATTGTCCGTGGCCAGAACCATTTTTTAGATAAAAGAATCGTTTCATAAGAAAAAGGACCAGGATCAGGATGGCCACAACAATGCACAACATGGCAAATGTCTTCAGACCGGTCCCCCAGAGGTCCGGCTGAGACATCATCCCGGATGTTCCTGTTAACTCGCCCAACTGCTTCAATTCCTATCTTGAGCGGCGTAGCCGCGTTATATAAAATCGCGCAGCGATTTTATGGGGCTAACCCAAACTCTTGACCCTTTCCGCAGGGCTGATAATGTCGGTAAGCCTCACACCAAACTTTTCGCTAACCACCACAGCCTCGCCACGTGCAAATAACTTTCCGTTCACAAAGATTTCCATCGGATCGCCGGCAGGCTTTGTCAGTTGAACAACCGAACCCTGTCCCAATTGAAGCAAATCATTGACAAGTATGCGGGTCCGGCCCAGTTCAACCGAAACCTCCAGGGGAATATCGAGTACAAAATCCAAATCTTGATCCCCCTCGGTCTGTCCTGTGGCAGCAGAACCTTCAATATTGTCCGGCGAAGTAATTTCGGTCGTGGCATCCTTTTGCTCGGTCATAGTTGTGTCCTTTCTACTAGCACCTCTGTTCAATCCTAATGGCCTTATTACCCTTTGTAACTCCCGCACGTCCTTTGAGTTTTGGCACACCTTCAACCTTTGCAACTAAAAGATCGTTCGTGTCCTGCTGAAGTTGGATCACATCACCAACCTTGAGGCCAAGAAGTCGGTGTCCCGTTATCCGTCCGGTGCCAAGTTCTGCTCTAACTTCTACCATGATATCCTTAATCCGTTTTTGCAGGCGTTTCTTCCAGCCTAGATCCATCTCCAATTCATCGCCCTGGAACCCTACACGCAGCTTATCCCGGATTGGTTCAATGGTTGAGTAAGGAATGCACAGCTTTAGAAGGCCCGGCACCCCATCCAGCTCCACGTTGATGCCGGTCACGGTAACCAAATCGTTGGGAAGCGCAATACCGGCAAATTGTGGATTCATCTCTGACCGTACATAGCTCATTGAGATCTCATGAACCGGCCTCCAGGCCTGTGCAAGGTCCTCCAGATACACTCTAATGACATTTTGTATCATCCTGTTCTCTATGGCAGTATACTCTCGCCCCTCAATCTTGACATCCTCTGAGGCTTTTCCGCCAAAATAGGATTCAATAAGATTGAACGCTAGTCGACTTTCCAAGACCACAAGCGCATGTCCTTTAAGGGGTTCCATCCGAAAAATATGCAGACTTGTGGGTACCGGAAGCGATTGGTGGAATTTTTCAAAGTTTACCATGCCAACTGAGTCGACGCTGACATCCACCATCCTTCGGACGAGGGTGGAAAGGCTCGTCGCGAAACCCACGCAAAAGCGTCCGTTAATCATATCAAAGGCAGGCATACGGGTATCAATAATTCGATCCTGACCGGTGAAATCATAACGGATGACCTCATCCGAACTCACTGGCGTGTCGGTTTCGGCAGCAACCTCTCCTTCTGTTAGCCCCTTGAGCAGGCTGTCGACTTCGTCTTGTGATAAGATATTAGCCATTATTGCACAACAAACTCTGTAAAATAGATCGTCCGAATGCCACCACCCGGCAAGATCTGATTAATCCGTACAATCAAGTCGTTTTTGAGTCGAAGTTTTCCCTCCGGTTTACTGATATCTTCAAAGGATTTGCTGGTAAGAAGCAGCAAAATCGCATCCCTTAATTGTGGGGTACGTCGAGTCAATTTCTTTGTGATCTCGTCGTTTTCAACCTCAAATTCGATTGTTGTCTTAAGATATCGTTTGCCTTCCCTGTCGAGCAAATTAACAATAAAGGAATCCATTTTATAGATACTCCCGAATGTTTCATCCCTGACTTGTGCCGTGCTTTGCGTGGTTTCTTCTGTCTGCGGGTTATTCCTGTCGAGGAATCTTTTAGCCAAAACGAAATCCCATGCCGCATAACCTCCACCGCCCAAAACCAGAACCACAACCCCAATGATTATCCATTTCTTGGGAAACCCCTTGGACTCAGTCCCTGTCCCGGCGTCTTTTTCTTCTTCTAATTCCTTGTCTTCCTCTGCCATCTCGACCTCCTAACAATAAATCAATCCCTCAATCCCTCAATCCCTCAATTCTTTTTGATTATGATCTCCACGCGTCTGTTTTTCTGGCGGCCCTCCTTTATGTTATTCGGAAACCGTGGCCTCAAGTCACCGTATCCCCCAACGGCAAATCTCTCAGGAGAAAGCCCCTCCTTTTCAACAAAATAACCGTGCACGCTCAAAGCGCGATAGAGAGAAAGCTCCCAGTTCGATCGATAACGATCGCTTCTTGTGGGCACGTTGTCTGTATGTCCCATGATGAGCACATCGTTAGGAATAGAATCAAGGACTTCAGCAATCCAATCAAGTAGCGGAAAAACAGTTGGCTTGATATCAGCTTCTCCTGAATCGAACAGAACCATTTGTTGAAGGGTTATGATGACTCCCCTTTCATCTTCCGAGATGCCAATAACCTCTTTCAAACGTTCCAGCATCTCATCGTGCTCGGCATCACCTTCCAGGGCCAAGACATCTTCTAATATCTCAAGGTTGGTGACGTTGATATCTTTTTTGTCTTCGATTATCTGACGGTAACGATCTTTCAAAACACTTATCATATCCAAATCAAGAGATTCCATAGGACCACCGGCTCCCTTGTGCATTATATCGCGTGCAGTTCTTACCCGCTCCGTATCAGAAAACTCCAAAGGACCGATAGCACCCCTGAAAATACTGAACATGGTTTTTAGCGCCTTCGCATCCATTGACGACATGGACAGAAGCATGACAAAAAAAGTCAAAAGGAGCATGAGCAGATCTCCGAATGTCACCATCCATAGAGTGGTGTCCATTTTAGGTCCGTCGTCTTTGGTGTTGTCTTTTTTCATTGCTTCTAATCAAACATACGAAATAAAAACCTCTTAAACACAAAAAATCGGGATGAGCCTTCCTGAGAAATCTCTTTGAGCCTTGCCTTCGAGCTATGATCCAGAATAATGTCGACCCGGCGGTTCTGAGCCCTTGTCTGTCTTGTTTTGTTGCTTGCAATGGGCTTATACTCTCCACAGCCATGAGCTGTCAGACGCATAGGAGCG
>JAQYWL010000075.1 GCA_030145035.1 Desulfobacteria bacterium
GCGGCCCCGCTGCGGAAACCAGTAATAGGACAACTGTTTGGAGTCCAGCTTCTCCATGTAGGCACGATTGACCTGCATGGAACCGCCATTGTAACCGGGGATAGAAAGTGTTATGGCCCCGGCCTCTCTGAATAGCCAGCCACTGCCGGGCAGACAGGTGGCCGGGGAGTGGATCGATTCTCCTTTCCTCTGGCTCTCATAATAGGCCGCATACAAATTGATACCCTCATTTGTTCGATTGCGGTAGTCGATGATCACATAGTCGCTGAAATCCAGGGCGCGAACGAATCGCTGCTTCATTCTTTGACGAGCTCCGGTCCATTCGCCCACCTGAAGGGGAAATTGGTCAAACGACTTTTTGATCGGAATCTTCTCTCGAAGATTGATCCCTTGAGAAAAGGCGAGGGTAGATCCTAAAAGGATCACAGCAACGACGAAATGAAGATTAAGCAAAGCCCGTATGCCTTTGCTTGCATTAGGTTTGAGGTTTGAGGTTTGAGGCAAAGCATCCTTAGGCGCCACCTCGTCTTCGCTATCAGCTATGCCTGCCCCGTAAAATCTTTGCCCTGCCAGACCTCTGCTCTCTGCCCTCTGCTCTCTGCTCTCTGCCCCAACCTTTCCCAGCATCCACATCTCCAGGAGGAGGATTGCAAAGGCAAAGCCAAATATAACCCAGCCTGAAAAACCATGAAAAAAGCCCTCGGCTATCTCGCGACCATAAGCTTCATAGAGAACACCGGTGAAGGCCAAGCGTGTGCTGTTGACAAGAATGGATAAAGGCACAGTGGAGATCAGAACGAGGGCTCGTTTCCAAAGAGGCCCCCGAAAGAAATAGGCCATAAGAAGGCCCAATACTGTAAGTGACACCAAAAATTGGAGGCCACTGCACGCATCTACGACCTGCAACTGGGCAAACCCGAGATCAATGACATTTCCTTCCCGGTGGGCAGTCATGCCGTAAAGCTGCATCAAGCTCACCCCCAATTTAGAAGACATCAACTGGAGCTTAACCGAGATCTTGTTATACAGAAAATTAGGCAAGGGAAACATGGCCAGGGCCATGGCAAGGGCAAAAGCGATAGCCTTTATCTTTTGCCACCCAAGGTGCGTCCACCAAAGCCCCACCACGACCAACCAAAAGGAGATATAGAGAGTAAAGTATTCCCCACCCAATTCTCCCAGCCAGAAAAACGCGAGTCCAAGACCAAATGGTATCATGCCTTTCCAAGAAGGCACCGTGGGAAGCTCAGCTAATCTTGCTCTCTTGTCCCAGATCAAGTAAAGGACCACAAAAGGAATAAGGTAACAGTAATTATATTCTGCTCTATCCCACCGTCTGATCATGTAGGTAAACGCAGAATAGTACAGGCCCATGAGCAAAAGCCCAAAGAGGGCGATCTTGATAAAGCTAATCATGAGATTTAGGCACTTAGTTGTGGAATTCGTATTTTTTCTGGCAGAAAATCATAAAGACAATCACGAAAACACGAAAGATGGAAAACACGAAATGACATTTTCTTTTTTCGTGTCTTCGTAGTTTCGTGCTTTCGTGATAAATTTTTCTATTTTTGGTTCCGGCTTGTCCGGGTTAGGGATTGAGGAATTAAGGGATTTTTCCATGATAAGATTTCCCTAATTCCCCTCTCACATGCCCCAAACAGTGATTTTGGTACCCCCAAATGCCTCTTCACGCCGGAATATTTTCTCGTCCCACGATCTTTCCGTCTGCCGGTCAAAGATCACCAGATGCCCTTCATCTGTGCCACACCGCTCCATGTAGGAAGCAGTCTGTTCAACACCATCAGCGATGGTCCTCTCCAGTGACTTGTGCAAGACCTTCAATTCTATCACGACCTTTTGTACCCACTCATTATAAGGCCAGATCACCAAAAGATCCGTCCGCATATGCCCAAGCCCGTACTCTCTTTCCACGCGGCCTCCCGCGTTGACTATCCTTTGTAAAAATGCTTGCAACAAAAGCTGGGGGGCTGCCTCCTTGTACTCGAACCGCTCCACCCAATGCTCGGAGTGCTCCCGGAAAAACTCCTGAAAAGCAGAAAGCAGTTTGTCCGTGTCCAGACGTCCGTCCGGCCCTATATACCAGACGGGTTGCTCCGAGATTGTGATCTGGGTGCTGAAGGTCAGTTCCCGTGGAATAACCTCCTTGTAGATCCGGTTGGCTATCTGCAACTGGCCGTCAATTTTCACCAGGCCCAGATCTCTTACATAATAGAGGTCGTCCGTAGGAATTTGTTCGGGCTCCTTAAGACCTGCCAGTATAGGCTCAATCACCCTGCGGACACGATTTTCTTGGAGCTTATCAGCCAGTTGATCGATGTGAGTGTCTCTCCTCAGAATGATATTCTCCTTGGCCTGCTCGATCATCTCAACCGTGATAGGCACGGTTCGATCCCGGCCCCCCTTCATCTCAAAACAGACCTCATAACCCAGAGCATTCACCAGCCATGGCTGCCCCTCGGTAAGGTGCCACACGAGATCCAGGGTTTCATCAGAGAACTCCTGGCCTGTTTCATCGGTGTGCTGCGTGAAAAGAGCGTGTACCTCTTCCCTGGAAAAATCTCCGAGACGAAGAGACTTGGCCTTAATATTGAATGCACTTCCCCCGGTAATTATGGCCTTCTCTTTGGAAGAGTGTATCCTATAATCCCGGACATCCCGCACACCGCATAGCACGATGCCCTGAGGAAACAGTGCCGGGCGTTTATCGTACCCAGCCCTGAGCTGGCGCAGAACAGATATCAGGGTATCTCCCACCAGTGAGTCTATCTCATCTATCAGAATAACCAGAGGAAGCGAACTCTCCTTTGCCCAAGAAGAGAGCAATTCAGTCAGAGCTGCATACTCCCCACTCTCTTCCACAACCTGACGCCAGCGCGCCTTCACAAAAGCGTCTTTCAGAAAATCTAAGGCCCTGGAGGCAATCTCATTGAGTATTGCCCTCATGCCTTCTTTCACATCCTCTCTGGCAGCCTGGGCAGACTCCACGTTGCAATAGAGACATCGATACCTCCCGGTGGCATTCAGATGCTCCATCAGGGCAAGAAGACACGTAGTCTTGCCAGTCTGCCTGGGAGCGTGCAGGACAAAGTATTTTTTCTGTTCAATCAGGGAGGTTACCTCCTCCAGATCAAACCTCTCCAACGGAGACAAGCAGTAATGATCTTTACAATTAACCGGCCCTGCAGTATTAAAAAACCGCATTGCGATGTCCTCAACCCGAAATATAGTATCTTAGTTCGCCCCGCTCACAATCGGAATGCTTGTATAGAAATTCATATTCTTCATACTCTACTGTAGGCTTTTTCTTGCTGATACGCAACAAAATGTGGTCATTCAATTCAATCTCTGTTGCTTTCACTCCAGGTTCAAATGAAACATAAAGGGTATCACTCATCTCATCATAGTTAAAACTTGGCTTTGTCATACCTTCACCCTATCTCTTTTAGATATACTGTTACAAAGTCCCTCAAAGTCTGACGTTTCCGGATGATTAATCGGTTCAACAATGTGTTCCCACCGTTCGTGAGTCAGATAAATGTCATTGCCATAATGGTCACGAACCGTCCAACGTATACTCGCACTCATAACCTGCCTCTTGCCACGAAGTACCAAAGAGCAGTTGATTTCTTTCTTAACCCGTACCGGTCATCATCAATTCCAACTCTGGGACGGGTAGCTCGGGCTTTTTCATCTTCACAAGAACTATTTTTTTACCTTCAGAAAACATTCTATCGGCCATTTTTCTATTATATTCGCATAATTCCTCATCATCAACAGGAAGAATTACTAGCTCTGCTTCCGATGGAATTTCGTCTAAAACTTCTGGGTTATCAAAAGCATATTTCATAAATTCGTTCAGTAAA
>JAQYWL010000014.1 GCA_030145035.1 Desulfobacteria bacterium
CAAACACAAAAGAAGGTCGGTTTGGACTTACGAACGCTTAACAGGCTGGATTCAAAATGTTGTGTAATGATAGCGTAGCGAAGGAGGTAAGCGCTCATGAAAAATCTGAAAAAGGGCGTGCAGGCGGTAACCAAGGGACTCAAAGCTTTGACCAGAAAGACCGAATCGATGGCGAAGAAGGTGGCCAAGCTTGAAAAGGCTCAAGCTGCTGCGAAGAAGAAAGGTGCTAAGTTGACGGCCACCGACCAGGTTGTGAATATTATCAAGTGGTCCAAAAAGGGTGTTGATGTTGCCGGGCTGATGAAGAAGACCGGCGTTGGGGAAAGGACTGTCAGGAATATTCTTTTCAAGGCTGGTAAGCAGGGGAAGATCAAGAGAGCTGGTAGGGGCCTTTATGTAGGGGCGTGATGCTGAACTCTCACCCTTCCCGCCTGAACCAGCTGAGCGGTTGACGAATAGGGTCTTTCTTGATACTTACGACTGATATTCGCCTTTGTTCCATCAACCCTAACCAAAGAGGGTACTATGGACTGAACCCGGAGACCCCATTTCTTATGAGAAGGGGTGGGGTCTAGTGGTCTTTGTATAAATGGAAAAACCCAAACATCAAAAGGCCCTGTCCTTCATACGGCGCAAGTTGTTTCAAGGACTATCAACCTTCGCTGAACTTGAGTCTCGCATTTCCTCCCTCCCAACAAACCAAGAACGTGGTGATGCGTTTGAGGCCTTTGCGGAAGCCTACATCGCCACCCAGTCCCAAGTGCAAGCCGAGGAAACTTGGCCCTTTGAAATAATCCCACGTCCCCTAAGGAAGCGTTTTGGCCTGGACACCGAGCAGGACATGGGAGTTGATGGAATTTTCCGCACTCGTGTGGGTCAACATAATGCCTACCAAGCCAAATTCCGTTCCGGTCGCCCTTCCTTAACTTGGAGCGAGATTTCAACTTTCATGGGTCTTACGGATCAGGTAGCTCAACGCGTCCTTTTCACGAATTGCGATCAACTTCCATCAACGCTAAACGGCCGGACTGGGTTTTATTGCATTCGCGGGGCCGATTTGGATCGCTTGGAATTGAGAGACTTCGAGGTGATCCGACATTGGCTGGCAGGAAGTTCCGTTCCGAGAGTGAGGAAGGCACCGCTGCCTCACCAGACAGAAGCTCTGGACAGCATTCTACCTGCCTTTGGGACTCATGAAAGAATTACGACGGTGATGGCCTGTGGGACCGGAAAGACTCTCTTGGCCCTATGGATTGCCGAGCGCATGGGGTGTCGACAAATCCTTGTCCTAGTCCCTGCGTTAGCACTTTTGCGGCAGACGCTCCACGAATGGCTCAAGGAGACCATTTGGGAGAAGGTTTCTTACTTGTGCGTTTGTTCTGATCCGACAGTGGAAAGAGGGGTGGACGATATCATCGTCAGGCAGTCGGATTTGGACTTTCCTGTAAGTACGAGTAGTGAAGTGGTCAAAGAGTTCCTTGAGAATCAATTCGATGGGGTGAAGGTTGTATTCTCGACCTATCAATCATCACGGGTGGTTGCAGAGGGTATGAATAATGCCCATTCCTTCGATTTGGGAGTTTTCGATGAGGCTCACAAAACTGCTGGAAAAGTTGGTGTTAAGTTTAATTTTGCACTCAAAGACGAAAATTTACCTATCGGCAAACGACTCTTTATGACTGCAACTCCCCGTCACTACGAGGTGCGAAAGAAAGATAAGGAAGGCGACTCAAAGCTTGTCTATTCCATGGACGTGCCCCAGGTGTATGGGCCTGTTGTTCATAAGCTCTGGTTTGCTGAAGCCGCACGGCGTGACATAATCTGCAATTTGAAGATCGTCATATCCGTAGTCACCTCGGAAATGGTCGATGACGAACTCCTTAGACGCGGCGAAGTAATTGTGAAAGGAGACACTGTTAAAGCGCGTCAAGTGGCAAACCAGATTGCACTCCAGAAAGCTGTCGAAAAGTACGATGTGAAGAAGATTTTCACCTTTCACACAACCGTGGCCTCGGCCAATGCCTTCACTGGGCCAGGCAGTGAAGGGATTAGTAACCACCTGCCTGTTTTTCAGGGTTATCATGTTAGTGGAGCCATGCCCACTGTAAAGCGCGAGAGGTTGATGGCAGCATTTCGTAATGCCCGGAAAGGGATTATGTCGAATGCGCGGTGCTTGACCGAAGGAGTCGATCTGCCAGCAGTGGATATGGTGGCATTTTTATCACCAAAGCGTAGCAGAGTGGATATTGTGCAAGCCACGGGTCGAGCCATGCGTAAGGAGATTGGCAAGACGACGGGGCATGTCCTTGTACCGCTCTTTCTTGAAGAGGCGACCGGAGAATCCCTTCATGGGGCTATCCAGCGCACTAAGTTCGACGAAGTCTGGAATGTTTTGCAGGCGATGCAGGAGCAAGACGATATCTTAGTTGATGTCATCCGTCAGATGCGAGAGGAGCGTGGCCAGACGGGGCGATATGATGATACCCGATTTGGAGAAAAGGTGGAATTCTTAGGTCCGGAGTTGTCGCTTGACATTCTGCGCGAGTCAATTACCACAAAGTGTGTCGAAAGCCTGGGAGCCTTGTGGGACGAGCGTTATGGTGAATTGAAAGCTTTCAAAAAGCGTTATGGACATTGCAATGTTCCAATTAGATGGGAAGAAACCCCAACGCTGGGCCTCTGGGTTTTCACCCAGCGCCGTGCGAAGAAGAAAGGAGAACTCCGCGGGGAACGTGTTCACAAATTGGATCTGATAGGGTTTGAATGGTCCCGGTTCCCTCCTTGGTCTGAGATGTTTAACCTACTGGTCAAATACAAACGGAACCACAGACATTGTAACGTGCCACTGAACTGGAAAGAAGATTCAAGGCTCGGGCATTGGGTTAATTCTCAACGTGTCCTCAAGAGGACTGGAAAACTCCAGTCGCGACGAATGCAGCTTCTGGATGTCTTAGGGTTTGAATGGGATTTGTTAAATACGACGGCTTGGGATGACATGTTTCGTGCACTGGTCGAGTACAAAAAAAGACATGGCCATTGTAATGTGCCATATGATTGGTCAGACGCACCTGACTTAGCTAGTGGGTATCCAGGCAACGCAACGCACAAGCAAAAGGCTCATTGAGCGAAGAACGCATTCGGCGATTCAATGAGATAGGATTTGTATGGAGTCTAGTAGAGACGGTTTGGGAAGAAATGTTTTCTGCAC
>JAQYWL010000296.1 GCA_030145035.1 Desulfobacteria bacterium
GGCGATGAACTTACAGATGGGGGACGGTCATGAAATTATAACTTTTTAATATCGATGACGGAGAAACTTACGTCCCCTATTTCTAATTTCATGACCGTCCCCTATTTCCCTTACGGGAGGGATGAAACAGAGGGGTCTGTTAAGGCACAGGGTGGGAAGAGGTTCCTTATGTTTCAAGACCGCTTTTTAGTGCTTTTGGTTACTTGGATAAAGGCGAGCCAGAATGCTCCCGTGAGAATCATGCACCCCCCTACCAGCTCCCTCAGTGTAGGTAGTGTCCCTAGAAATATGTACGCCAACGGCAGAACCAACAATGGTTGCGCCGTAAGGATGATAGTTGATTGGGACAGAGTCCAATACTGGTAAGCACGAAACGTGAGGAGAAAGCTGGCGCATGGTCCCAGGAAAGCACCCAGCAGCGTGACATACCAATAACGAACTTCAACAGCAAAATCGGTCGTACCGGTTGCGAATGCCCAACAGGCTATGAATGCAGACCCGATTCCGACCCGGTATGCAACCAGAACATTCGGATGCACCTGGTATGTTTGTGACTTGGCAATTAACAGTTGTACAGTACCGGCACAACAGGCCAGAATCGTTAAGATTACACCCGCACCAACGGTTTCCCATCTGCCAGCCACACTCCAAAGGCTGCCAAGTAGCATGATTGCCATGGCAAGAACTTCTCGTTTAGACAACCGCTCTTTCAGGAACAACACTCCAGAAAGAATTGTCAGGACAGGAAAAAAGCGCCATAAAAATGAAGCAAATGCGGCATCAAGGCTTGCAAGCCCCTTCCACGCGAGGACCATACCGAAGCCGGTAGCCGTTCCCAATGCCAGCATTGCTTTCATACGCAGCACAGGAAAGATCTGATCTCGGCTTGATCTTCCAACTAGGACAATTCCAAAAGCGTATACGGTCGCCGCGGATGTCCAGACAAGACTGAATGTTTCGGGATTAAATCCCTCCAGCCCATACTTGGCGGTTACAAAGTTGGTCGATATAAGGAGTACCCCACCCAGAGAATAGAGAAATCCTTTTACAGGATCATGATTTCCATCTTTCATATTTTTTTTAAGTTCTTTTTTTAATCCACAGATTTCGCAGATTACACGGATTACTTTCCTACAACGTCACTTACCATTTTAGATGTCATTTCGAGGAGCGAAGCGACGAGAAATCTTATTATAAAACAAATAGTTAAAGATTTCTCCCTTCGGTCGAAATGACAAGTGTCGTTGTAAGGTTAAGTTCTTTTGAGAGAACCTACGTCACTCCTAACGGTCGAAGGAAATGTCAAAATGCCAAGGAAAGCAAACAGTGTCAACAGAAAGTACGGATGGCGTTAATGTGAGGCGGAATCTAAAAAAACGGGTTGGGGGGACCCTTGGCAACCCGACTCTGAGGATACTTGATCATTCTACTTCGCTCGGTGTATCGAAAGGAATAAAACCGGTTGGCTGACGAATGGGAGAACATAAGGGACATTCTCAACATTTAAAGTTATCAGTCATCAGCAACATAAAGCAAGGCCCCCTAATAGCAACCTAAAGTTTAAATGTTGAGAATGTCCCCAATAGCCATATCATACATTCTTGAGATAATGCATAATCATGCAATACTTGCGCTAATACCAAAGAATGTGCTTGCAGGCATAAGCCTGTGTGTCCTGATTTCATCAAAGCCGCTTTCCTTTAACTGTGCTGTTAGTTCATCCAAATCAGGCAAAGGTGTTAACCCTTTAAGAGAGCAATTAACCATATTGAGATTTGCCGCTCCAATGTCTTTACCCCCGCTCTGAAAATGCATAGCTACAGCTACTACGCCATCAGGGGACAGCATTGAACGAAGTCTATTCAGTAATTCAAAACGTTCCTCGGCGGGGAAATAGTAAATTATATTATACAAAGTGATTAAGTCAAAAGGACCTTCGAGACCTTCAGGAGGGTCGAGTATATCTCCTGCAATAATCCTGAATTTATTACTCAGCCCCCATTTTTCCATGTTTTGCTTTGCTTGGTCGACCACTTCTTCGTCTATGTCAATGCCGATGCCAGATGCGTTCTGGTTGGCATCATAAATACTTCGCATGAATACGCCTGAACCACATCCAACATCGAGAACCCTCATGGGATCTTTTCCCGTAACAATAGTTGTCATAAAATCTCGAATTAAAGGCTCGCCGATTTTTGCAAATCTTGCGACTAAGCTTCCCATTTTCTCAAGGTCATTACCCAGCGGAGCCCCATGCATACGGTCGGCTGCGTTACGATATGCTGAGCTGTAATACGTAATATTAGCCTGAATCATGGCTGCGAGTATATCGCCTTCATTGCCCCTAACCGCTTTGGACCTTTTCCCCTTAATACTGTATGTACCGTTTTTATATGCCAGTTCTTTTACCGAGAGCCCAACATCAAGGAGTGCTTCAAGAATCTCCGGCCGCTTAACATTAAGTTTCTTAATCAAGTCATCCCTGGAGGAGGGAGTGGATAAAGCTTCAAGCAGACCTGATTCGAGCGCCGCATAGACAAAATGCATCCTCACAAAAGCTTGCCAGTCTTTTATTATCGGAAACAGACCAGGCATCTTCATTGTTCGTAGCACTGTAATCAGATATTTCAATTTCATAATGTTTTCCTCCGACGCCCAAAACAAAACGAAATAAAAAGGCGGGTAATGGACAACTTCGCTACCCTAGGCATCAGCAAAGGTGGCGTAATAATACTAAATAGAATTTGGGTGAGAAAATGTGATAGGCGGTTCAATAGATTTCCCATAAACAAACCTCCAGACGAAGGCCGTTCGGCCCTATTATCTGAAGCAATCAAGACCTATCTATTCTTCGTGAAAAAGTGATGATCAATCATGGTTTCAACGAAATTTAGTTGCTCCTCAGTGTTAAAAGTGGTTTGCTTGAACCCCATGATAAGCCCTGAAAAGTAGAAAGCACCAAATGCCAGTGCTCCCTTATGAACGTTTGTGTCGGCCGGCAATTCTCCATTTTCGACGGCTTTCTTGAATAACTCCGCTATCTCCTTCAGGAATACCATTAATTGATTATCGAGGATCTCGCCATGTTCTCCTTTCAGAAAAAGCGCTTCCTTTATTAAATCTCTGGAAAATGAGGGATCGGTTGCATAAAAACCATATATTCTTTCGGTTATGTGGAGGAGTTGCTTCTTTATTCCAGCTTCAGGTAGAGATTTGAATGCCTCGACAATTATCTTTCCCAGATCTTCTTGATATGCAGAGACCAATAGAGAAGGCTTGTCCGGAAAATGTTTAAAAATTGTCCCCAAGCCGACACCGGCCCTGCTGGCCAATTTACGCATGGTGGTTTGTGCATAACCCTTTTCAGCAAACAACACATATGCTGTATCGAGGATGATCCTTCTCGTGTCCTCCTTTTGCTGCTGGCGGCGAGTTTTCTTTTGTTGTGCGGTCATTGTGTATAGGCAATTATGGTGAACATGTTTCTTTAGCGAACATGTTCACCATAGCTA
>JAQYWL010000323.1 GCA_030145035.1 Desulfobacteria bacterium
AGTCGTTACGGTTCAATCGCCAGATCAAACTCATGCGTCGTATTTCATGTGCCGACATCGTATCGGTCTCATAATCCCTGCATACACTCAGGTAAACAGGTCGCGTGCGCCGAAAAGGGCGGATACCGTACGCGCCGGGGTTGTCATTCATATGGGTACCGAAAAAAAGATGGGCTTGCTGCGAAATGGAGTTGCCTTCTATGGCAACACGGTTTTTCTTCACAAACGCCAGGGTGTTGAGGGCCTGGTCAAAGGTTTCCCTGGGGAGACCAAACATGCTGAAAAGCTCCACATTGATGCCTGCCTCCTGGGTCAAGCGGATTATCTCCGAAAGGCGCTCCAGGTCAATCGGTTTATTGATCCTCTCAAGGACTCTCGGGTTTGCCGACTCAAGTCCGTAAGCGACGTTATCGGCACCAGCCCGCTTGAGTAAGGATAGCACCTCGGGATTAACCAGATCATAGCGCGTCTGGCACCAGAAGGTAATCCCAGTCACTTCTTTGACGATCGCCTCAAGAAGCGTGACCAGGCGCTTTCGAGAAAAGGAAAAATTGGTATCAGCAAACCAAAATGCCCTTATACCCTTTGACCTGAGATACTTCATCTCTTCTATGATCCGCTCCGGCGAGTAAAATCTGACCCTCCTATTGCTCGCCTTTGGAGTGTAGCAGAAGGCACAATCATAGGAACACCCCCGGGAGGTCAGCATTACTGCTCGTTCCTTGTACCTCAAATCGATCAGATCCATCAGGTAAGGAGAGGGGTATGCGTCCAGGTTGCTAGCACCGTACAAAGGGCCGGTCTCTATGACCGCGTCTTCCCGCAGAAAACACAGCCCTGGTACACTGGCCATGTCCTTGCCTTCAGTGAGGGCCTGGGCAAGTCCCAACATCACCTCTTCGCCTTCGCCCCTGCAAAGAAAATCGATCTCCGGCATATGCCTCAAGGCCTCAGCCAGCATGAACGTCACCTGGGGGCCCCCTATGATAATCTTGATGGTCGGGGACAATTTTTTGGCAAACCGGGCCCAAAGTCTTATCTGCTCAATGTTTTCCTGGTATGCGGTGAAGCCGATGGCAAGCGGTTGGTCCGTGTGGATGGCCTTTGCTAGAACCTGCGGTTTAAGGGGGCTGTTGGCAAAATCCCCCAAAATCTGCCCTGAGAACCCATGGCTCTTCAAATAGGCCAGTATTGTAGCCTCAGATATGGGAATGGTGTCCGGGGATTCGACAGGGGCTAGCAGGTTGACATGAATGAATAGGAAATGGTCGGACATATGCGATTGCGGATTTTAAATTGCGGATTGCGGATTTGACCAATCCGTCTCTGGCGGAGTAATTATTCAGTCCCCCCCTTTGAAAAAGGGGGGTTAGGGGGGATTTATCTGCCAGCTACAAACAAAAATCCCCCCCGGCCCCCCTTTACGAAAGGGGGGAGTGAACGGTTACCTCGCGGACTATGAAAATCGGACAGTTTGCAAAACCAATCTGCGTGGGCCACGTTGATGATATATACAGTGTGAGAATCCAGAAATCTATTATGGGAAGATCTGTAGAGGGTGGCATCGCCCGGTCACGCCAGGCCCTGTTTCTTTAGGAATTCCCGGTACCAGCAGGAGAACTCATACATCCCTTTATACCGATCGTCATTGTTGATTATTCCAAGACAGATGTCCCAGGCCCCCTGACCATATTCGTTACTGTAGTCCTCGTGTTTACACGTGGCGAGGAATTCTCGGGCCAACTCAAGGGCTGAGCGCTTCGATTTATCCTCTCGCATATCAATGGGGTCTTTTGGCTCAATGAAGGGGTCCCACTTGTCGTAGCCTTCTTTCTTGAGGATGTGCTTTTGCCGCCTGGGGGACATGCTGTCAAAAATGAATTTCTTCCTCTCTTCATCTTCAGGCGATAGTTTGCGCATCTAGGTACCTCCTGCGTCAAGCCAAAAAGTATTTTTCGTCATAGGTGGTCATCAAGGCCGATGAAACGGGTACAAGGCTCATATTGATCTTTGAACGCTTCGAGCCAATCTCTTGGAGGAGGGCCTCAGACAGCTCAAGGAGACGGTCATTCATACGGTCGAGGTTCACCGTGGGATAGGATGTTCCCTCTTTGAAACCCGATTCCGCGCAGATATGGGCCTTTCCTCCAATTGATGTTGGAATACCATAGACTCTACAGGTGATAGGTCTCCTGGCATACAGGTCACACAGTTTCTCGCCATTTAGGAGGGGACAGGACACTCTTTCCTGCGCCAAATAGAAGAACACCTCGTCCGGACTCTTGCCCTTCCTCAAGTACATTTTCTGAAGTTCTTGTTTAATCTGATAGAACTCGCGATCAGCCTTTTCCGCCCGCCTGAGGATCGGACGTCGCTCCCTTCTGGTGAGCAATTTGTTGAAATGATAGTTTATATAGACCGATTCGATCAGGGTGACATCAAACACGGCGTAACAGCAGTCACAACAATAGATTTCACACCGAACGCAATCCTCGTGGGCTTCCTGCATTGCCCTAAAGATCTTGTCTGCTTCAGAAACCAGGGCCTCGTATCTCTCAAAGGTCTTTGAAAAATCTAACATAATCATTCCTCACCACATTGTAAGCTGCCCATTTGATAGCAGACGCCTATCGTGCCTGTCAACGACCAATTAGTCCGATAGGATTGAGTTGGATTGTATCTTCGGAGGCGCACATGGTATGTCTATCGCATTGTTGACAAAGCCAGCGTTTTAGTTTATCCGCAACTAATGTGAAAGAGTGAGCCTTATCGAACAGAAAATATCCTTTTGCCTAATATATGAAAGCGAAATCCTATGAATCGTGCTGACAGCCATGGGGCCTCCCATCATATCATGCGCTATGAGCTTGAACACCAGGGTACACAATTTGGGACCGGGCAGTTTGCATGTTTTCCCCCGGGAGATTTAGATTTTGAAGATGCACTTGAATACATCCAGGATCATCCTAACGATGACTTTATGCATAAGTATCTCTTACACCTTGCGGGGACGTTTGGGCCAAACCTGACTTGCCAATTGGTAGAAAGGGCAAAGAAAGACAACCCTTATCTCATGGCATTAATGTATGAAGCCTGCATTCTCAACGACAGATTACACCCCTTGATTGAGAACTTCGAGGGCACTGACATCAAAGAATTAGCCCGGTACACGCCCTTAATTTATGTCAATTGGTCCTTGAAAAAAGACCGAGAGGACAAGGCATACTGGCTCAGGGCCTTTTCCGAAAACATCCTCCGACACGAACCCGCAACGCTTGAAGGTGAATTGGAGTTTCCCATCCCCTTTGACAAGCAAGCCATGGACGCCTGGATAAGTAGGGTGGTACCGATCAAAGCACTCCTGGATCGTTTAGGAGCGAAAAGAATACCAAAAGATACCGAAAAGAAACACAGTGCCGTGGAGACCTCTACAAAGGCGATGGAAAGGCTGAAGGCTATAGACTTTAAGGCTGGACCCGAAACAGAAAATCAAGCCAGCCTCAGTCCTTATGCCCTTCAAATGCAATGGATTCTGCGAGTTAGCGTGTCAACAGGGAGAAATCATTGGGAACTGACAGGACTCCAGACCAGTTACGGCAAAGGGCTTACTATCGACCAGGCCAGAGCCTCCTGCTTCATGGAGGTGGTTGAAAGGGTTTCGGCTTTTGCCAGTTTTGATTCTGAAAATGCCCTCAATTACAAGCACGGTCATCCTTTAATCAGAGCGCGCTTCGAAGACTTGAAGAAAGAATCTTATGGGGTCTTGGACCCCAATGACATGGATCTTGAGGTCCCGTATCAAAACCATCCCCTATATTGGGTTACCGCAGAAAGAGTGGATGAAAATGGTACACATCCTGTCTATGTACCGGCCCAACTGGTCTTTCTGTTTTGCAATCTCGATGAAATCTGCCTGACGAGTGGTCTGCCGTCTACCGGTCTTGCCTCGGGAAATACGCTTGAAGAGGCCAAGCTGCACAGCCTCCTTGAAGTTATAGAACGGGATGCGGAAAGGGTTATGCCTTATTCTCGCGATAGGTGTTTCTTGTTGGAATCCAACCTCCCACCAGTACAGGATATTTTGCAACATGCCGGTAATGAAGGTGTCCAGATTCAGTTCCTGGATATCACTTCTGAGTTTGGCATTCCCTGCTACAAAGCTTTCATTCAAGGCCCCGATGGACAAGTTTTAAAAGGGTGCGCAGCACACCTGGACGGGAAAAGAGCGGTTGTCTCTGCACTAACCGAGGTACCATTCCACTCTTCATGGTTTCGCCCCATGCCGATTCCCGATGGTCTAAAGGCAGTCAAATACTATGACCTTCCGGATTATACGTCAGGGGACATTGACCGTGATCTGGAACTTTTGCAAGAGCTTCTGGTCATGAATGGCTACCGGCCGATCTATGTCAACCTGACGAGAAAGGATCTGGACATACCCACGGTAAAGACGCTCATACCTGGCCTGGAGATGTTTGCCGAATTCGACCGCTTTTCCACCCTGAGTCTGAGGCAGTTTGCCCATTACCTCAGGGCTCGGAAGTCTCGGTAATCCAACCATCCGGATACTTCACGTAATACTCCATAAGTCCATAGTAGAAAAAACTTGACAACCTTCGATCAAGTGCCTAGAGTGGTTTTTAGCATATACTCATAACGGTGATGTTATGGTACGCCCTCAAAAAAGTCGCCTTGTAGAGATCGACCCGAAGATAAGCTATTTTAAACCTCGGGGAGTTCCCATGATAGACCTGGAACAGGTACAGTTGACCGTAGATGAGCTTGAAGCCTTAAGGCTGGCTGATTTCTTGGGGATGTCCCACGAAGAAGCAGGCAAGCAGATGGGGGTGTCCAGAGCGACATTTGGGCGTATTATTGAACAGGCACGCAAGACCGTGGCAGATGCATTGATCCACGGCAAGGCTATTAGTGTGGACGGAGGAAATTATAGAAGGGTGGACCCGACGACCAACAGAGCCTTTTTGTGCGATCACTGCGGGTGGCGCTGGGAAGAGCCCCCTGCCACCGGGCGACCAAAAAAATGTCCTTCATGCGGAGGTCAAGGGTTTCACCGAGTAGCGGAAAAGGGGTAATAGCAAAGAACACCAAAAAAAGGAAGGAGGCAAAAATGGTAAAATTAACAGAGGACATGAAGGATGTCATGGAAAAGACCCGGGGTTATGCCATAGCCACGTGTACCAAGAATGGCATCCCGAACGTGGTTCCGATCCATTTCATTAAGATCCTTTCGGATGATGAGATCATGATGGCCGATATCTTTATGAAGAAGTCCTTTGAAAACATTCAGCAGAACCCCGTCATGGCCATCTCCGTATGGGATTGGGATGTCAAACCTCGCAAAGGGTACCAGTTCAAAGGGATCCCCAGGATCGAAACCTCTGGCAAAATTTACGACATGGCCGTTGAGATGGTTAAGGCTGAAAAGCCTGATCTCACGGCCAAGTCGGCCATTGTCGTAAAGATTACAGACATCTTTGTCACCACTCCTGGCCCCGATGCAGGCAAGAATGTGGAAGAGATCAGTTAGAGGGTTCAAAGGTAACATTTCAATGAATGACCCCGCCGCAAGCAGCGGGGTATTGAAAAATACTAATAAGTCCGGGTATTGACTCCTGGATTCCCGCTTTCGCGGGAACGACAATTGTATCTTGTTGC
>JAQYWL010000344.1 GCA_030145035.1 Desulfobacteria bacterium
TCGAGGACAAGGATTTTCCTGGATTCCCGCTCCCCGCCTTCGCGGGGACAAGTTTACCCCTGCGGAAGCAGGGGCGGGAATGACGGTTCAGCCAATATGATATTTCTTTAAAATTCATGGGGTTACGAAGAACTTTGGACTGTGTAGTTATTAACGGTGGTATCCTTCAAAAAAAGCTTTTTTCGTATCAATTTAGCCTATTGAAAAAGATAGCCCAACAAGCATACAGGCAATCCGATTCTAAAGCGGGTCACTGTTTGAGTTTGAGCCGGTTTAGAATCGGATTGCCTGTATGCGATGATGTTTTCAAAGAACTAAAGTGTCACCTTTTTTCTTTTTCAGGCCAAATGTTAGGCCAAGACCATATTTCCAAAGTCCCGCTCTTTTGTCAATCGGTTTAAACATCATGAAACCCGTGCCAAAGGCCCAGACAACTGCACTGACAACCCCTAAAGGACGAAACGAAACCCATTCTGCTGGAGAATCAAGACTTTTCTCGTTGCCAAGAACTTGTAAGGCAAAAACGATTCTCCTGGGAACAGGAGGCTTGTCCTGATTTTGACCCCGCAGAGGGCATTGATGAAGATGTCCCATTATCCCCTGAGTTGAGTAGTGCTATTGAGAAACTGGCCAGAGACGGAGAGTTGACAGCAGTTACGTTGTGTTCACGAAGGAATAGGGACGGGAGTCATCGGGCACAATATATAGTGTACATGCACTCACAGCGCAGGTTTTTCCGCCAAAACTATGACGCACTATTTCTTGTCCAGAATCTCCCTTATTCTTACAGATATATCCTGCATGCCAAAGGGTTTCTGTATAAAGGCATCACAACCACGTTTCAATATCTCTTTTGCCTGGCTTTCTATGCTATATCCGCTTGAAAGAAGAACTTTTACATTGGGATTGATCTCCTTCATGTGGTCGTAGGCCTCTCCACCGCCCATGCGTGGCATAACCATATCCAGGATAACGAGATCAATTTTATCCTTATTGTCTTTGTAAATCTCAACAGCCTCCCTGCCGCCTCTTGCCTCAAGCACAGTGTAGCCCAGCCTCTTTAGCAATTTAGTCCCCACGTCCATTATCCTATCTTCATCATCGACCAGAAGAATAGTCCCTGCACCCTCAACGATTTCCTCGGTAGGCTTGACAGTTTTTTCAACCTTCTCCTCTGTTGCAGGCAGATAAATGCTGAACGTGGTTCCACGACCTGGCTCAGATTCAACATCAATGTAGCCGCCATGGCCCTTGATAATCCCGTAAAGCGAAGCTAACCCAAGACCAGTGCCCCTGCCCATCTCCTTGGTGGTAAAGAACGGCTCAAAGATGCGCTCCAGGGTTTCTTTGTCCATACCTTTGCCAGTGTCTGTAACCGTTAGCTGGACATAGTTGCCTGGCTTTGGGTCATACAGTTTGCCCTTCATATCCTTGTGGGTTGCATTCATAGTCTTCAAGACAACATTCCCAGCAACAGGCATGGCATCAGCAGCATTTACAAACAGATTCATGAGTACCTGCTCAATCTGACTCTGGTCTGCCTCTATGGCAAACAGGTCCCCTGTGAGCTCTCTATGGATAATAATCTCCTTCCTTGTTCTGCCAAAGGCCTCAGAGGTATTTTCCACTAATTCGTTTATGTTGATGGGCTGGACATAGTACCTACCTTTTCTGGCATATCCCAGAAGCTGTCTGGTTAGTTTTGCACCACTCTCAACTTGATTCTTAATGTTTGTCAGAAATTCATAAAAAGGGTGGGTGGGATCAATATTAAAGAGCACCAAAGAAGCATTCCCCTGTATGACCATGAGCAGATTGTTAAAGTCGTGGGCAATACCTCCGGCCAAAGTGCCAATCGCCTCCAGCTTCTGGGCGTGTTGGAGCTTTGTTTCAAGTTCCTTCTTCTCTTGCTCCGCACGCTTGCGCTGTAACGCATTGATAAAGATTTCTCCTACTATCTTGATAAGCGCCACCGTCTCATCAGTCCATGATTTTCCCTCACTTACCCAATCGAAGCCTAATAGGCCGATCACAGCGTTACCAGAAACCATTGGCACGACGATAAGAGATTCAATTCTCAGCAGTTCCAGTAATCCGCTATCAGCTTTTGCTGCGAGAGGAAGTTCAGCAACAGAAGGAATGTGAAGGTTTTCGAACTTCCTTATCCTCTCTGCAAGCAACGGAAAGTCCTCAAGCTCCAGTCCCCTGAACTTTTCTATCTGTGACCCGACTCCTTCTGCACACCATTCGTAGCCGTTATCCACGCTCGTTGCGTCTTCAGATAGCAGAAGGATATAGCCGTGATCTGCATTGATAAATTTTCCGATTACCTGCAACGCATGATCTATGCCTGTGTCGATCTCAGCCAGAGCCAGGTTGATGAAAGTAGTTGATGTAGTAGCGATAAGGTTTTCAAGTTTAACTCGATATGTCAGCTCTTTTGTTCTCTCCACAACTGTTTTTTCAAGGTCAACGTTGATATCTTTTATCTTTTTGTATAATTCAAAGCTTTCGAGCATATTGGCACTATTTAGCATAACGATCGACAGCAAGGCCAAGGAGATGTGGGGGATATCCTTTTCTCCTCGTTCCAGCGACCCGATGAACATGCCTTTGATTCTGGAGGCTGTTGTCATGACATGGAGAACTAACCGTTTCTGCTTCCTGGATGAAACAATGACAGGCCTTTGTTCCCTCAAAGCCCAGGAAAACGTTCCGTTGCTGACCAGAGAATCCACTTCATCCCGGAAGAATTGAGAGTGCTTTTCTGGCTTGCAGTCGGCGAGGTAGAATTGGGAATTGGTTTCGTCCACGAGAAAGAAGGCTGACGCCTTAAATGGTACCAACTTTTCTACACGCGTTCTTGTCTCCTGCAA
>JAQYWL010000461.1 GCA_030145035.1 Desulfobacteria bacterium
GCCTCACCTGAGGGTGTGTTGCGTGGGGCCTACATCCTGGCAGAGTCGCCACACGGAATACCAGAAGTCCTGATCCTTGCCACCGGATCAGAGGTCCATCTGGCATTGGCTGCCTATGAAAAGCTCGTTCAGGAAGGGGTTGCGGTTCGGGTGGTCAGCATGCCGAGTTGGGAGGTTTTTGAGGCCCAGGAAGCTGCCTATCGGGAAAAGGTCCTGCCGGCCAAAGTAAAGGTGCGCCTGTCCATCGAGGCAGGCGTACCCATGGGCTGGGAGCGCTATGTAGGGATCGAGGGCAAGGTGATCGGTATTGAACGCTTTGGGGCTTCTGCACCCGGCGGTGTTGTTTTGGAAAAATTCGGCATTACTGCCGGGGCCGTTGTTGCCGCAGTCAAAGAGATGCTTGCAAGGCCTTGAACTCCACCGATGTTTTGGAATCATACACCGGTGAGGGAACCTCACCCTCACCGGCCCTGCCCAAAACCCCTTCAGACAGAAAATAGAGTTTCAGAAAAAGATTTCGACCGATAACACAGCCAAAATCTTTGGACCTGTGCGGTTACCTCAAAAATCCCCCTTTACAACAGGGGGACTTTAAGGAATTCCCCCCTTTTTTAAAGGGGGGCAAGGGGGGATTTTGATTGTATTGCCAAGCTCGTGAATGTACTAGCCGCACAGGTCCGAATCTTTTTCTGGAAGTCTAAAGATCTCCCCTAGCCGGTCTGTCAGAGGTGGCTGGTCAGCCCTGGGTGCGAAACAGCCTGTGAAGATATGACCTTTGGGACCTCCGGCACTATCGACGTTTGGCATAGAACATGCAGCTAAACGGCCTACCTTACTCATTCTTAACCCCTCCGTCTCTGGCAGCCCTGTTTACAGGTCCAGGGCTTTACAAAGCGAGGCAGCAAACATGAAAGATCAAGAACTCCAAGGCATCCTGATTGTTGATGATGACGAAGCAGTGGAAAAGGTGACCACGCGTATGATTCGCAGGATAGGCTATTCGTGCGCTGCGGTTTCAAGCGGTGAGAAAGCCCTGGAGAGGCTTCAAAGAGAGGATTTTGACATCGTCATTTCCGACATCGCAATGACCGGGATGAACGGGGTTGAATTCATGAACAAGGCCAAGGAAAGGTACCCTCACTTAGACTTTATCATCATGACAGGGTACACCTCTGAATATTCTTATAGCAATATCATCAAGGCCGGGGCCATTGACTATCTGGCCAAACCGTTTGACCAGGCCGAACTTCAGGCCAGGTTAGAACGGGCGATAAAAGAAAGACGTTTGCTCAGCGAACTCAGGAAGTCCGAGAAGAGATATAGCACTTTGATTGAAAACTCCCCCGATATCATCTATACGCTCGACCCCGAAGGCAAGTTCACCTTTGTCGGCGGCGCCGTGGAAGACCTTCTCGGGTTTAGTCCACAGGGGTTGCTCGGTAGACACTTTTCCTCCATTGTCTATCCGGACGACAGAGACAGGGCACGGTGGCGCTTCAATGAGCGAAGGGCAGGGGAACGTGCTACCAAAAGGCTTGAGTTGCGTCTAAAGACGAGCATGGGAGACCCAAAGCCGTTTGACGTAGACTACCTGGCCACGGAGCTGAGCGCCTTTGGCGTGTACGATGGGCCGGTGACTCTCAAGGACAAAACATTTCTTGGCACGTATGGGGTGGCAAGGGATATCACGGTACGCAAGCGTGCTGAGGAGGCATTGCAGAAAGCCAAAGATGAACTGGAAATACGGGTGGATGAGCGCACCAGGGAACTGCGGTCTGAACGTGACAAATTTCAAGGGATGCTTTCCGCCCTGGGTGAGGGCGTGGATATCATCAACCGTGAGTGCATCATCGAGTACCAGAATGAAGTTCTTATGAGCCGATTCGGCGACAAGATAGGGGAAAAATGTCACCCCGCCTATATGCAGTTGACGGACCCCTGTGTGCACTGCCCAATCCATGAAGCGGTTGAAAGAGACAAGGCGGAACCTATTGAACTCGTTGCAGCGGATCAAAGAAACTACGAGATAAGTTTTTCACCTTTCACTGACACCGATGGTGAGATCAAGGTCATAAGACTGATAAGAGATATTACCAAAAGAAAGGTATTGCAGGCCGAAACCATGCGGGCAGGCCACCTTGCCGCACTGGGGGAGTTAGCGGCCGGCGTGGCCCACGAGATCAACAACCCCATAAACGGCATCATTAACTACGCTCAGATAATAGTCGATCAGACCGATGGGGATGGCGAAGAGACAGAAATCCCTGAGAGGATCATCAAAGAGGGAAACCGCATTGCCGATATTGTCAAGAACCTTCTCTCATTCGCACGAGATCAAAGGATGGAGCACAGCCTTGCCTTACCCAAGGATATCCTTGCAGATTCCCTCGGTCTGGTAGAAAAACAGATCCTCAAAGACGGCATAAACCTCAAGGTGGATGTGCCCGATACGCTTCCCAGGATCCGGGCACGGAGCCAGCAGATTCAACAGGTTTTTTTGAATATTCTCAGCAATTCCCGGTATGTCTTGAACAAGAAATTTCCGGGATCACACGAAGACAAGATACTTGAAATCAGAGGTGAAATGACCAGGGTCGATGAACAGGATTTTGTCAGGGTCACATTTTACGACAGCGGCACAGGAATACCCGCGCCCATACTGGATCAAATATGCGATCCCTTCTTCACCACCAAACCAAAGGGCGAGGGCACGGGATTGGGTTTGAGCATCAGCTATGGTATTGTGAAGGATCATGGAGGAAGGCTCTGGTTTCAGAGTGTGGAGGGGGAGTATACAAAGGTCATAGTCGATCTGCCGGTGGATAACAGATGGAGGGTCCCTGATGCCTAGGATTCTTGTCATAGACGATGAAGAAAGCATCCGTTTCACCTTCAAATCGTTCCTCGTTAAGGAACAGCATAAAGTAATGACTGCAAAAAACTATGACTCGGCAATTGAGAGCATCTCAAGCGGGGCGCCAGATCTGATATTTGCGGACATTATCCTTGGCGGCCGCACAGGGATTGATGTGCTTCGGGAAGTCAAAAACAGAGGGCTGGGGTGTCCTGTCATTATGATCACGGGCGAGCCGAATGTGAAAACCGCAGCAAACTCAGTCCGCCTGGGTGCCTTTGACTACATCTCAAAACCGATACACAAAGAGACGCTTCTCCGAGCAACCAACATGGCTCTTCATCACAAGGCCCTTGTGGACGAAAAGGACCGGATTGAGGCTGAAAAGGAAAAATACCGTTACAACCTTGAGGCAATATTCAAAAGTGTTCAGGACGCCATAGTTACCGTAGATACTGAGATGCAAGTAATAGAGGCCAATGAGGCAACGAAAACCATTTGTGGCGTTGCCCCCCTGGAGTTGGTTGCTAAGAAATTTGATGGTGTTATGACCCGGTGCGACAAATCATGCCACAAGGCATTAGAGGAGACCCTCAAAACAAAAAATGCGGCGAGGGAATATGGCATTGAATGCAAGCATCAAGACCGTCCCCGGCAGGTCGTGGCACTGAACAGCTCGCCGCTTATGAACCGCGATAACAAATTTATGGGAGCGGTTCTGGTGGTCAGGGACGTAACAAGGATTGCTGATCTGGAACGGGAATTGAAAGAGCGGCACAAATTTCAGAACTTGATCGGCAAAAGTAAAAAGATGCAGGAAATCTATTACCTTTTGGAGGACCTTGCCGACACGGAGACCACCGTTTTGATCACCGGCGCGAGCGGTACGGGCAAGGAGCTCGTGGCCGAGGCACTTCACTACGGAGGCATCCGCTCGGACAGGACCCTGGTCAAGGTGAACTGCTCAGCACTCGCTGAAAGCCTGCTGGAAAGCGAGCTGTTCGGTCATGTCAAAGGCGCTTTTACCGATGCCATCAAGGACAAGGCCGGCCGCTTTCAGATGTCCGATGGCGGCACCATCTTGCTGGATGAGATCGGCGACATCTCTCCCAGGATACAACTTAAACTCCTCAGGGTCCTGGAGGAAAAGGAGTTTGAGCGGGTGGGGGATTCTACCCCTGTGAAGATAGACGTGCGGGTGATTGGAACCACCAATCAAGACTTGAGAGAGAAGGTCGAGTTGGGAGAGTTCCGTCAAGACCTCTACTACCGTTTGAAGGTCATTGAGATTCCCCTGCCGCCCCTCCGTGAAAGGCGGGAAGATATCCCTTTGCTTGTTGATCACTTCTGCAATTTGTTCAACAAACGTGACAACAAGAACATCCTCGGCATATCGGATGAGGTTCGAAATATCTTCATGCGCTATCCCTGGCAAGGGAACGTCAGGGAGTTGGAACACGCCATTGAACATGCCTTTATACTCTGTCACGGGCAGACGATCACGGTTGATCATCTGCCCGCCGAAATAAAAGACTATACAAAAACGCTTGATCATCTGCCCGCCGAAATAGAAGATTATGCAAAAGATCATGGAACACCTCTCAAGAAAAGACCTGCCCATGGCCGTGATGCCATTGTTGAGGCCCTGGAGAAAACAGGCTGGAACAAGGCCAGGGCCGCACGCCTGCTCGGCGTAAGCCGCCAGACCATCTACCGAAAGATTCAAGATTTCGGAATTGTTGTAGAGGATGTCAGGGGTTGATCACGAGGCATAGTCTTGCTTGTGGTAACCGTTCACGGGTGAACTCTGAACCTGTGAACGCCTACGATAAATCCCAGAAATACTAAACGGGCAATTCTCAATCTTTTGCTCTGTTAGCCTATTGGCTTGACAGACGAGACCACATAAAATAGAATTCGGATAGAATCAAGAGGCAAAAGCGTCTCTGAAGCGGTTCTCGAAGATAGAAGACAGGGAATGATTATCTATCTTGATACCAGGGGGTGACAACTTCATGTTCAGTCCTCAGGAAAAAAAGCTTTTGGACCGACTGGTCTCCCTCTTTTCTTCGCTTCGGGAGGTGAAGGAGATCACTGTGTTCGGCTCCCGCGCAAGAGGTGATTCCAATGAGGAGTCTGACCTGGATATTCTTCTTGTGCTATCAACCAACAATGTCAAGATTCTCAGACAGGTTGAACACCTGAAATGGAAGGCTCTTGATGACCCCGAAGATTTCTTTTATATCAATCTAATTCCTGTTAGTGAAGCTGAGTACAACAAATTCGCCAATTTGTTCCGATTAAACATCGAGAGAGAAGGAATTACTTTATGGAAAAAGCCAGAATAGAGGAAATAGAATCGGAACTGAGTTTTGCCAGAGAGAGATTCGGGTCAGCCAGGGACGATATTGAGGCGGAGCGGTTCAGGAGTGCCACATCCAGCCTCTATTTCACCCTGGAACACCTGGCAAAAGCCCTCCTTCTAACCGTGGGAATTGAAGTGCGATCGCATCAGGGAATTTTCACCATGCTTGGCAAACATTTTGTAAAGCCAGGGCGTTTGCCCGTTCGGATGGCAAGGCAACTTGGAAACCTTTATGAACGTAGGATTACAGCCGAATACAGCCGGAGAGCCGGGTGGGAGTTTACGGATGAAGAAGTTGCAACCTACCTTGGCTGGGTTAAGTTTTCCGCGAACGCTTTGTTGAAAGAATTAAAGGCTACTGTTCCGGAACTGAGCGACATGGTATCCTCCTTAAAAAAGGAGATAGATCAACAGACCCGTGGGGCCTACGCCCCGGAGGGAGCGAAGCGGAGCTAAGTTCCACATGTTGCAGCAATGCGTCGGCCTTAACTGAAATCTATCATAGTCTCTATCCCTTAACCATGTCAATCTTATAATGCCGTTTCAGATAGCCGGGTATAACAACGTGGGCAATGTCCTCCAGGCCAAACCCAAAATTCCGGCTCAGTGCGCCCATTTCCTTTGCCAGAGCCTGCAAGGAATAAGATACTATAGAAAGGTGTAACATGTTACACATATGTAACGTTACACCCCTGTAATATATTACGCTTTTTCCGTCCCCTTCAAACAACCTATTTCTCTCGTTCTTTCCTACCAAAAAAATTATCCCCCTTCACTGCGTAGTTTTATGCAGAGCGACTTCGTGCCTCAGAACAACTGATTTTATTGACCCGGCAAGCAATTATATTAATAAAATCAGCTAACTGCATCCTCTCCAATCACATGATTTCCCACACAGCAGCCAGGCTTGCCAAGAGTTTTCCACCCGCCCCGGGGAAGCTTTAAGCAAGATAGCTTCTTTTTCGGCTTTTTGGCACGGACCGTGCTCAGTAAGGATGGTAACTGAGCGAGAGCGATCTAATGGAAATTCAAAAATTAAATAATAACGGGGTGCAAAATGTTAAAAAATCAAAGAACAAATCATGAAAAGACGGCTGCATTTTGGGTCCCGCCCGTGGCGGGACTGATTCTCGTCTTGATTCTCTTCCTGCCCGGCAATGCTTTTGCCATCCAAGGCGCATGTTACAACTGCCACACCATGCACAACAGCCAGGACGGGAGTATGGCCGTGGGAGGGCCAAGCCCGAAACTTCTGCTGGGCTCTGGCTGCATTGGTTGCCACACGGGGACCAATGACGGTAGCAACAGCATCCCTTATGTTCTCTCTACAGGTGCGCCAACCTTTGGTAGCAACACCCTGGCCGGCGGCAATTTTTACTGGGTGGCGGATTCCGGTGGCAATGATGATACCAAGGGCCACAATGTGTATGGCATAGCAACCCAGGATGCCAATATCGATACCACGGAAGGGGCGCCCGGTAACCCAAACTCCTGCGCTGACAGTTGCCACGTTACCCTGGCTACATCGACAGGCGCCTGTATGGGTTGCCATCTCAACCCGGCGCACCATAGTAACTCATCAGGTTATGTGGAGGTGGCCCCGTGGTACCGCTGGCTGGCCAAGTGTAATGACGGTGCTGCTGATAGCACCTATGGCGTTAAAGGGATTGAGGATGACGATTGGAATTACGAGACTGGCACAGACCACAATGAGTATCTGGGCGTCGCCGGGGGGCATACGGCGACTCAGAGCATTACGAATTATAATATGACCGGCTTTTGTTGCGGCTGCCACGGGAACTTTCACGTAGAACAAGATGGAGGTTCAAAGTGGATCCGGCACCCCTCAGATTATGTAATCCCGAATTCAGGCGAATATGCCGCTGCCTTTGGGGGCGGCGGCGCAGACAGCTACGACGCTACTGTTCCGGTGGCCCGGCCTGCGGGTTTCAACTGGGCCGGTGGTTCGAGCAACGCCGTAACCATAAACTCAGACATGGTCATGTGCCTGAGCTGCCACGTGGCCCACGGAAGTCCTTATCCTGACATGTTACGGTGGGATTATGACCTGATGATAGTCGGTACCGAGGGTGGTGGTCAGGGCAAGGGTTGTTTTGTCTGTCATACCCAAAAGGATGGTTAATCTTCAGGAAATGAGATTAGAAATTAAATTATATATAGGAAGGAGAATACAGGAAATGAAAAAAACAATCTTAGGCTTAACGATTATGGTGGTGGCTGCGGCCATGGTGGCGGCCTTCTCAAGCCCGGCCTCGGCTGCAGTAACGGGTGTGTGCAGCGACTGCCACACCATGCACAATAGCCAGGGTGGGTCAGGCATGGAAATCTCGGGCACCGGGCCTTTTAGCACTCTACTCAGGGGGAGTTGTGCTGGTTGCCATGCTCAGGGAACAGAGAACCATGTGGAAGGTTCCATTCCCCAGGTGTATCACACCAGTGGAACCAATCTTGCGGGCGGTAATTTCGGGTATATCGACGCCACAGTGGGAAGCGGCGCAAGTGATACCAAGGGGCATAATGTCATCTGCATCGATGCTGATATAACGGGTGACGCCAATTTATCAGCCCCTCCCGGTGATGAGTTTACGACCGGGATTGCCAGTGGTGCCTCCAGCCCTGACTTCACCTGTGCGGGCGAAAAAGGTTGCCATGGGAATCGAGCCACGGCCGATGAGGCAGCGTCTGTGAGCGGAGCCCACCACGGCGATGACACCACGATAGACGGAAATAGTGTGGCAACAAGCTACCGATTTCTCTTGGGTGTCCTGGGCGTAGAAAACAATGGTGCGAATCCCTGGAGGAACATCACGGGTGGCGACCACAATAAATATCAAGGCGCGGACAAAGGGGATACTCAAGATACTAGCCTGGGCAAAACTAACCCTGGCGACGCGGGGACCATCAGCGGGCTGTGCGGCGAATGTCACGGCGACTTCCATGGAACGGGTGTTGATGGAATGGGTACAGCCAGTGGTACCTGGATCAGGCATCCGACCGACATATTGCTGCCGAATACAGTGCCATACAGTGGCTACAATCCCGTAACCAATTTTGACGCAACAGTTCCGGTCGCCTACACAGTTCCGGGCACTCCGGCAAGGCTTCAGGCAGTGGTTATGTGCCTCTCCTGCCACGGCGTGCATGGGACAGACTACACTGACATCCTGAGGTGGGACTACACCGGCATAAGTGCTGGTGGTGGTGAGAGTACCACAGGATGTTTCAGGTGCCACATGGATAAGGACTAACCTTTAACCCATCTCCCTCTAAAAACGGCTGTTTCGCTCAGGCGGGATGAGAGTTGCATCTCATCCCGCTTTTTTTATTTTTTTATTTCTCTAAAACCATTACTCCATCACTCCAATACTCCCTGGCCCAGACCTGGCTAATAGGCTATGTGTTTATATATTGGTGTGAGCGCCAGGGCAGGCCAATTGGGGCGAAGCCCCTAAGTTCAGTACCTTGTCTACCACCTCGTCCGGGTGCCTTCCGAGCACCCGAATCATCGGCTCCTTGCCCACATCGCCCCTGTCGAAGATGATGTCCGGGATCGTGGTTTCCTTTGAGCGACGTAGGTTGGGTTGAGGCACGACACGAAGTAAAGCCTGCGCTAAACCCAACAATAACGCCGCAGCATAAGGATCATGGGATACCACAGAGCACGAACACAAGAGAAACTCATTCTTTCTGTTGGGCTTCGCAGGGCTCAACCCAACCTACGAACTACGAACTGTGCGGTTAGCATTTACCGTGTTTTGTCAATGAGTTGATGGTTATGAAAGAGAACGTCGTAGGGGCGGCTTTACGCCGCCCGCCAAATCGATTCGGGCGGGATAAACCCGCCCCTACGCAAACCCGCCGATGAGGATTAGATCATTCGGAAGGGCTCAGGAATCACCTAACCGCACAGGTCGAAAATTTTACAATCCAAATGGTTTGGTTTCCTGCGGGCATAAAAAGACCCGATCGCTATCTTTGGTAAGATGCTATTAGCTTGATATCGTCTGCTATCTTTGTGGCAGAAGGATGAATTAGGTAGCCGAACATAAGCTTAAACACCCTTCCTTCAATCAAGGGGAGAACCCTTGATA
>JAQYWL010000003.1 GCA_030145035.1 Desulfobacteria bacterium
GTAGCTTCAAAACAAGTTTCTTCACTCAAAAAAGGCCCCTTGAGAAACCGCCTGCAGCTCTGGACGGCACAAGCGGACAGTGTAAGCCCCCTGTTGTATGGGGGCTTACACGCATCAGCCCCCTTTACCCCAGAAGCCACGTGTGCCCCCAATGCAATTCAATATCAATCTCCTTCCGTAAGAAAGCGACTTCTTGGTACGTATTCATATCCATGTCAACTTCGAAATGGCACCGGGTTAAGAAGGAGGGCAGATGTGATTGAATCGGAGCATGCTCTTCAGCAATTGATCTTACTTGTAGGCGCTCTGATTGTCCTTGCCGTCCTCGTAAGGTCTGGTCTAAGGCGAATAGGGATTCCGTCCCTGGTCGGCTATCTGGTTATAGGATTTCTGTTGCGGCTGGAGGGTTCCCATTGGCATCTTCTCACCGGACAAGCTCAAAGGGTTCTTGAGTTCTTGGCGAACATCGGCGTCATCTCCTTGCTATTCCGGGTGGGACTGGAAAGCAACCTGGCCGGGCTCCTGAGCCAACTTCGACGTGCAGGCATTATTTTGTTCGGGAATGTCCTCTTGAGTGGTGTCCTCGGTTATGTGACATCCTATTTTCTTCTGGGACTAACACTGATCCCTAGCCTGTTTATCGCAGTCGCTCTTACAGCAACCAGTGTGGGCATCCCTGTAAGTGTATGGCAGGAAGCACATGCCCTCAACTCAGCCAACGGCGAACTGATGCTTGACGTAGCTGAAATGGACGACATCACCGCCATCGCCCTTATGGCGTTGCTCTTTGCGGTGGTTCCAGTCTTGAAAGGCGACACAGGAGCATCTGTACTCACCGTTTTAGCCAGGGCCTCATGGTGGTTGCTATTGAAGATGACCGCCTTCGTGGCTTTCTGTCTCCTTTTTTCCCGCTATGCCGAGCATTACATTACGAGTTTGTTTAAGAAGATCAAACCTCCACCTGATCCCATGCTCATGGTCGCGGGAATCGGGTTCATGATAGCCGCCTTTGCCGGATTGCTCGGCTTTTCGGTTGCGATTGGCGCTTTTTTCGCCGGGCTGGTGTTCAGCCGTGATCCCGAGGCAGTCAAGACGGAGGCGTCTTTTGAGGTGGTTTACGAACTCTTTACTCCCTTCTTCTTTATCGGCATCGGCTTGCACATCGATCCTAACGTACTGACATCAGGTGTAGGCCTGGGGGCCGTGGTGTTGGTTGTGGCTGTCTTTGGTAAAGTCATCGGTGCCGGTGTTCCCACACTAATCACAGCAGGTTGGGTGAGCTCTGTATTGATAGGCGTCAGCATGTCCCCAAGGGCAGAGATTGCCATGTTCATCATGCAGCAAGGGCACAAACTGGGCGAATGGGCTGTGCCTCATCAGGTGTTTGCAGCAATGGTCATGGTATCGGCGGTGACCTGCATTATTACGCCCCTCATCCTTCGGTCGTTTCTGCGAAGGTGGCCGCAGACAAACACCTCACGCACAAAAGCCTCCCTTTACACCTCGTAAAAAATAATGACAGGCGTGCTCCCCATATCGCCCATGTACGTCCTTTTCAAATCCGGAATAGATCTTGTTTTCAAAAAGTTAGCTCTACCTGGCTCCGTGGTTTGTTTTGGCACGTACTTTGCCATATTTTTTTTTATAACTGTAACTGCACAAATCCCAATTGGGTTACCCTAATCATCAAGCACAACATTCAAGTTGGAAAGGAGGCAGTTATGGCAAGCATAGAAAATGAGATGCCAGTCAGGCTTGAGGACATTGTTTCTTGGGCTAGGGAAGGGAAAGAAGTTAAAACAGACGTGGAGCTGACAAAAGAAGACATTATTCAAAAGGTTTTCACGGAGACACTTGATGCTGAGGAAATAGGCGCATATCTCCTTACGGGTCATTTTAGCTTTGATGTAGATGGAAGAATCTATAAGGTTTCAAAGACATACCTCAGAGGCTATGCTTCTGAATCCCTTCATGTGTCCGCAGCAAATCGGAACATCGCCAATGCCAGGTTGAAGATGGATTACGACCGCCTCATGGAAAGTGGAATCGGGTTGGAAGAAAAATACTTCGAAAAGCTGAGACTTTAGAGCAGCTTGTCAGACACATAGCACATCCGTTTTCATCAGGCGAGTTGGATACCAATGTGGTACTACGAGACAAAAGTCGGCACGTTTTCCATTCGCCGGGACCCCAATAAGCCGGGTAGCTGCTTTTATGTATAGACGCTGTGGAAGTCGGTTCTTATGCCTCTCCTGAGTTGGCTGCTAGCGATATAATATAAGCAATCTACTGCATAGGATGAATGGGACACGCTTGAAGATGTCACCATTCCAACGGACTTGGATGAATGGGTGATAAGTAAGCCCTATTAATCGGGAAACGTTGAATTGCGTAAGCAACCTGTGCATCCCTCAAGAATTCAGCCTACCCTAACATGTCAGCAACATCAAAGACATCGACATAACCGCGTTCTTGACGATCAGTGTCTCGACCTACGAGACACTTCCTTCTTCAACAGCTTTGAAGCTTCCTCACCCAGGGCCGCAAAGCGCTCCTCGATGCATTCGGTGATAATCTGCAGCATGGACTTTCCTTCGAGCGCTGAAAGGATTTTCAATTTTGCGTGGGCCTCATCACCGAGCCTTGCTGTCATCTTTTTCATACCATATCCCTCCTTGCCGTAATATCGGCAAGACGGCAAAGATCCTTTACAGCAAAAATCTATTTGACCTATTTCATGAATTCTTATGTGAAGTTATTGCATTTTCGTGTGGCGGGCGGTTCGCTTTGACAGCTTGCCGTCTTTATGATATTTGGGGCTTAACCTTTACGTATTGAAAAAAAAATGACACGGTCAGGCGCTCTATCCTTTTCAAAGCCTACCCTTCTATTCACTTAATATCAATTATATGAATAACCTGCTGCAATTTTATCGACAGCATCGTATCTTGGTACACCCTTTGCCACTTAATTAGTAAAGCCCTTTTCGTAGCACCAAGAAACCTTGGACATTTTCAACGACGAATTGTGGTGTTTTTGAAAAACCGTAAGCACAAAAGTTTCGTAAAAGTTTCATCAGTCTCTTGTGGACCAGTTTTATGAATTTAGCACTCAAGACCGCTGATACGGCTATACCTTATGATCCGCGCAAAATTTTGATAGTCGACGATGAACCTCGCATGTGTGACAGCCTGAAGGCTTTGTTAAGCAGTGAGGGCTATGAAATACACACATATAATAGTGGCAAAGAGGCTATAAAGCACCTAGGAAAGAATCGTGTCGACTTGGTTCTTCTGGATATAGTTATGCCGGAAATAGATGGGCACCGGGTCATGGATTACATAAATAGTCAGGACACAGAGACCTTAGTCATTTTCATAACGGGGTACGCTTCCGTAGAATCAGCCATAGAGGCTCTTAGGGGTAGGGCCTACGATTACCTGAGAAAGCCCTTTGAATATGAGGAATTGTTAAAGGCAGTCAAAAATGCTCTTGATCAAAAAAGACTGAAAAGCAAACGCAACCGGGAAGATCACGCCCTGCAAGAAAGTACTCGCCGGCTACAAGTTGCTTATGACCAATCCATAATCTATGCAAAACAACTGAATGAAGAAATCGCAGATCGCAAGCGCACCGAAAAGGCGCTGCGAGCAGCTAATACATTAATAGAGAAGACCTTTGCCAGTCTGGATGAAGCGGTCTTTGTGGTGGATCCCAACACGCGTACCATCGTCGCCTGTAATCCGGCTGTAGAACGCATCTTCGGCTACAGTGAGAAAGAAGTGGTTGGAAGGAACACGGAATTTCTGCATGTAAGTCGCCAAATATATGAATATTTCGGCAGGAAGGTCTATTGTGCCTTGAACGCAAGGGGCGTATATCACAGCGAGTTTCGCATGCAGCGAAAAAATGGCGACGTATTTTTCACAGACCACACTATAACAGAAATAGTCGATGATTCAGGCCAGAGGACCGCCGTGGTGAGTGTCGTACGTGACATTGACCAACGTAAGCAGGCCGAAGAAGCGCTGAAAGAAGCTCATGATGAGTTGGAACAAAGGATTGAGGAGCGCACTTATGAACTGTCCAGGACAACCGAACAATTGAAGCTGGAACTCGACGAGCGCAAGCGGGCGAGGGATCAGATTCGCGGGCTGACCCACCAACTTATGATGGCGCAAGAAAGTGAGCGGCAAAGGATTTCTCGTGAGTTGCACGACGTGTTGGGGCAAGAGCTTTCTGCCTTGAAAATCGGCCTTGACACCTTTTTTGATAATCAGCCAGAAGCTCCTCCTGAGACGAGACAAAGGCTGTCAGAATTTTCCAAAATACTTAAAGGGGCCATAACGACTGTGCGGGATCTATCTCATACATTACGTTCCACCGGGCTGGATAAGCGCGGGCTGGTATCGACGGTCCGCCTGTATTGCGAAAAGTTCTCCCGCAGAAAGAGACTAAAGGTTGACTTTTTTGCCACCGGCATAGATGAGTCAAGACTCGATTTTAATACGAAGATTAACCTGTACCGCATGATTCAAGAAGGCCTCAACAACGTCAAAAAACATGCTGATGCCAACCATGTGACTATCCGTTTGGTGGAATCTTTTCCAAATATCATTCTTGGCATCGAAGACGACGGCAAAGGTTTTGACGTTCAGAATCGGCTGGTTTCAGCACTCGATGAAAAACATATGGGACTTGGGAGCATGAAAGAAAGGGTGGCGCTGCTTGGCGGAAAAATGAGGATCGAATCCCGCGCCATGCAGGGCACGAAGATTCTTATCGAGATTCCTTTCAAGGGGCAAAAAGAGTGGCCAATAAGAAAACCGTTCTGATTATTGACGACCATCCCCTTTTCAGGGAGGGTCTCAAGTCCCTTCATTTATGGTCAAAATTAGAATTGCTGTGTCTGATTTTTCTTGGAATCGGAGCCCTTTGACTACAAGCTCAAAACCCTGTATTATTGTTACAGGACTCTGCGAGGCGGACACGAATCACGGGGTTGCGAAGTTAGTAGGGTTCAAACTGGATCGAGCACCTGAGGAATGAAAAACCCGATAGCTCAAGGATTGTCATTAGAAAGGTGGGTTGCGATATGCATCTTGTTCGTCGGAGCCCTCGTCGGAGCCGTCATCTATTTCGACGCGCAATCCCACCTGTTGAGGTTCTTTGATTGGCTTGAGGAGCTTGGCGTATGGGCCCCACCTCTATTCATTCTTATCGACATGTTAGTGGTAGTCCTTGTCTTACCGGGCGTCATGTTGACGCTTGGCGCCGGATTTATGTTTGGTGTTCTAAAAGGCTCGTTGTACGTCGTCATCGGCACGACTCTGGGAGCGACAATCGCCTTTATGATCGCGCGGTATCTTTTCGGCAAAAGGGCTTCACAATTCGTCCTGAACCATTCAAAGTTAAAGGTGGTTAACGACGAATTTACGCGCCAGGGTTGGAAGGTCGTTTTGCTAACCCGCCTTGTGCCATTTTTCCCCTTCAAGCTTTCCAATTACTTTTTCGGGCTCATGCGAATCTCTCTGCGGCATTTCATCCTGGGCGTTTTCTTCGGAATCTGGCCAATCACGATCAACAACGTTTACATCGGTTCTCTGGCCGCTGACCTCGCAACGCTTGGCTCGCGCAGCTCTTCAAGATCGCAGGCGGAATGGGCCATGTATGGCATCGGCCTTATCATAACAATCGCAGCGGTTGTTTACATCACTCGCCTGGCCCGCAGAGCGCTGGATGACTATGGTCTTTAAGAAAGGGATTTTGGGGCCCAATATAGCGTTGAGGCTCAAAGCAATAGGTTGCGGATTACGGGCAGGCTGAAAGGTCAAAGCAGA
>JAQYWL010000088.1 GCA_030145035.1 Desulfobacteria bacterium
AACCGTCATTCCCGCCCCTGCTTCCGCAGGGGTAAACTTGTCCCCGCGAAGGCGGGGAGCGGGAATCCAGGAAAATCCTTGTCCTCGACCTGATCGGGGAAAGGGGTTATGGATTCCTGCTTCCGCAGGAATGACAGAACTTTGGACTGTGTGTAGAAAGTATGAAAGCCATAGCAAATCTGCTTTTTGAAGCCAGGATCTTGAAAGAGATCCCAAGATCCGGGTTTCACTTCTTGGGATCGGGTGGCGAATCAGTGGCCGACCATAGCTTCATGGCTACCTTTATCGGCTATGTTTTCTCACAGATTGCCCCTGAAGCGGACGCTCTTAAACTTCTTCAGATGTGCCTGATACACGATCTCACCGAGGCAAGAACCGGGGATCTCAACTATGTTCAAAAGAAGTACCTTTCGGTAGACGAATCCCGGGCTATTGCAGACGTTACTGAGGATCTTCCCTTTGGTAAGGCCTTAGCTGATCTCATCGAAGAGTTTAATGCGGCAGAGACCCTGGAAGCGCAGCTTGCCCATGACGCAGACCAACTGGCACTAGTCTTGGAACTGAAAGCCTTGCATGATGCAGGAAACAATGGGCCCAAGGCCTGGCTTCCGCACGTGGTGGGCCGGCTGCGGACCAACGTCGGTCAATCCCTGGCAAAGCAAATCCTGAATACCGCTTCAGATGAGTGGTGGCTTGATGATGAGATTTGAGTCTATTATTGGCCAGGAACGCCCCATCCGGTTCTTGACCCAAATGCTTCAAAAAAGGATCATTCCCCACGCCATGTTGTTTACAGGGGTCGATGGGATCGGCAAGCAAACAACGGCCCGGGCCTTGGGGATGGCTCTCAACTGCTTGAGCCCTGTGGCGGTGTCGGCCTGCGGAGAGTGTCCCTCGTGTCAAAAGGTGATTTCCGGGGCCCATCCGGACATGATTACCGTAAAACCTGAAGGGGCCTTTATCAAGATCGACCAGGTCAGGGCTGTGTCCAGGCAACTGAGATTTGCGCCCCTTGAGGGAAACTGGCGTATCGTGATCATCAATGACGCACAGGCCATGAACCTTGAAGCATCGAATGCTATTCTCAATATCCTGGAAGAACCGCCCAAAGGCACTGTCATAATCCTCACGGCAACCCAGACAACGGACCTGCTGCCCACCATTGTCTCCAGGTGCCAGCGAGTCGCCTTCAGGCCGATTCCGTATGAAAAGGTTGCTAAGGTGCTTGTGGAACTACGGGGGCTTGACAGACAAACGGCAACAACACTTGCCGTATCGACCAAGGGGAGTTTAGGTAAGACACTGTCGGTGGATGGAGAAAAGTGGACCGTTTGGCGCACTGGTCTCCTTGAGCAAATTGCGTCCCTTTCCATAAGATCGATTCAGCCTGTTTTTGCCTTCGCCGATGCCCTGGCCCGTGATAAGAATAGATTGGCCGATGCTCTGGACATGATCATGACCTGGTTCAGGGACGTTCTCATGTGTAAAGTCTCTCCTGAAAAGATCATTAATAAGGACTTTATGACCAAGATCCAGGATGCATCACGAAGGCAGTCGGTCAATAAGCTCTTAGAAAAGGTAGGGGCCGTGTATGCGGCACAAACCGCCATTTCACGGAACTCAAATCCTCGGCTGACCTTAGAGGTGATGATGATGCGGGTATTGAAGTGAGCTAAAATGCCTACGCCTCGTCAAAGACCGCGCTCGGAAGAAGGTGGCCCCTTCGGGGCAGTTGTAAACAAGATTGATAAATCTTAAATTCGAATCTCGAAATCCGAAATCCGAAACAAATCCGAAATCCGAATGTTCAAATGTTCAAAACAATGTGAGAGGAGTCTTGTTTTGGTCATTTGAATTTTGAAGATTTAAAAATTGTTTCGAATTTCGATATTCGGATTTCGGATTTAAACATCATTAATTAATATAAACAAAATCTTACAAACATGGACAATCTTTTGTCGATATTGTGGCGCTAAGCGCCTAAAGTGAGTAACTATGGGTAAAATTGTCGGTGTAAGCCTCAGGCCAGGAGACAAAACCTACAATTTTGATGCCTGCCTCTTTGTGCTTTCCTGCGGCAGTCATGTGATTGTGGAAACCGAGAACGGTTTGGAGTTTGGCACGGTAGTCACACCTCCCAGGCCTGCTGGAGAGGAGGAGTCCAAGATTCCCCTGAGGAAGGTCTATCGCTTAGCAAACGATGAGGATCTCGACCAGCACAGGAAAAATGTTGAGACAGAGAAGTCAGCCCGTGCATATTGCCTGAAATGCATCAATGAATTGGGGCTTGAAATGAACTTAGTCTCTGTACAAAGTCTGCTCGACGGAACCAAGCTGACTTTTTATTTCACAGCCGACGGGCGCGTAGATTTTCGAGAGTTGGTCAAGATACTCGTTAAGGCCTACCGGGTGCGTATTGAACTGCGCCAGATCGGAGTGCGCAATCGAGCCAAAATGAGCGGGGGCATCGGAAGATGCGGCCACGTACTGTGCTGCTCTGCCTTTATGAATGACTTTGAGCCAGTATCAATCCGAATGGCCAAAGAACAGGGTATGTTACTAAATCCCACCAAGATTTCAGGCCTGTGCGGACGACTTATGTGCTGTTTGGCATTCGAATATGAGACGTACTGCCACCTCAAGCGTGAATTCCCCGATTCCGGAAAGTACGTCCGCACCAAAACGGGGTGCGGAAAGGTTGTCAGACAAAACGTAATGAAAGAATCGATCACTATCAAGACTGACGAAGGAGATGAACTTAATATAGGGTTAGACGAGATAATCGAGGAGAAAAGCGTGTGAATCCATTCTACATTACAACCCCCATCTACTACGTGAATGCCCGGCCGCACCTGGGTCATGCTTACTCTACAGTTGTGGCCGATGTCCTGAATCGATTCCACCGGATGTGCGGCCAGGAGACCTACTTTCTGACAGGAACCGATGAACATGGTGACAAGGTGGTCCGAGCGGCCAAGGAGGAAGGCTTGAGTCCACTGGTCTATGCGGACCAGATCAGCGGACTTTTCAAAACGTTGTGGCCTGAACTCGACATAGAATATGACTATTTCATACGCACCACAGACCTTGTTCATATCAAGGTAGTCAAGGAGGTTCTACAAAAAATCTATGATGCAGGAGATATTTACTTCAGCGAATACGAAGGCGCATACTGTTTTGGGTGTGAACGTTTTTATGCAGAACGCGAATTGGCGGATGGCAGATGCCCGGACCACAAAACGATTCCTGAAGTTATCAGGGAATCGAATTATTTTTTCAGGATGAGCCGATACCAGGACTGGCTTATCGAGCACATCGAGACACACCCGGATTTCATTCGGCCAGAGCGTTATCGGAACGAGGTGCTCGCCTTTTTGCGCGAACCCTTAGCGGATCTGTGTATATCCCGTCCCAAGACAAGGCTCCAGTGGGGTATCACGCTTCCCTTTGATAACCAATTTGTCACCTATGTATGGTTTGACGCCCTTCTGAACTATATTTCTGCGCTGGGATACCCAGACGGTAAACCATTCAAGAAATTCTGGCCGACTGTCCAGCACCTCATAGCCAAGGATATCCTCAAACCACACGGGATATACTGGCCAATCATGTTAAAAGCAGCAGGTATCCCGCTATACCTGCACCTGAATGTCCATGGCTACTGGAATGTAGACGAAGCCAAGATGTCAAAAAGCCTTGGCAATGTGGTGGACCCACTTGAGTTGAAAAAAGCGTATGGCTCAGACGCATTTCGCTACTTTTTGATGCGTGAGATGGTCTTTGGCCTTGATTCGAATTTCAACGAAGAGGCATTCATTCAGCGCTTCAATTCGGACCTGGCAAATGATCTCGGAAATCTCTTTAGCCGAAGTTTGACCATGGTTCACAAATACTTTAAAGGGATCGTACCACAGGGGGAAGCCGGTGCAGAGAGCGAACTCGATTTTGGCTTGAGAGCCAATGCTGACAAGGCGGTTCAAGATTACCAGAAGGCTGTGAAAGACCTTGCCTTCCACAAGGCCGTGATGGCTATTTGGGAATTCATAAATCATATCAACAAATACATAGACGTGACTGCCCCATGGGAACTTGCCAAGAGAAAGTCCCAGCACAAAGAGCTTCAGACAGTACTTTACAATGTCCTGGAAGGTCTCCGCGTCATTGCAGGACTTATCTATCCCATTATGCCGCGGGCAGCCCGGGTTATGCAAGAACACCTATGTATTACATGGGCAGCCCCCTTCCAGACATTAGACGATCTCAACGTTTGGGGGAAGACACGACCCGGAACGAAACTTCCAAAAACAGTAACCCTGTTTCCGAGGATTAACCGTGACAAACCCGAACTCGGGGCTGGGGAAACTGCTGAGCCCGCTGAAGCATTCCGCACCGTGAAGGCTGAAATCCCCGTGAAGGTCTTTCAGCAGGTGGACCTTCGGGTTGCCACAGTGCTCCATGCCGAGCCTGTACCAAGGTCTCAAAAGCTCTTGAAATTGAAGGTCGATGCGGGAGAGGAGATTACCATCGTTGCAGGCATCGCAGAAAGTTACCAGCCGGAAGACCTAATCGGAAAACAGGTGGTCATTGTGGCAAATCTCAATCCAACCAAGCTGATGGGCATCATGTCGCAGGGGATGGCATTGACGGCTTCCGACAAGGCTATGTGTAGATTAGTCACGGTGGATGGCCCTTGTGAGCCGGGAACGCCTCTCGCGTAATCTGCCTCCGCGAAAACCCTTCCGTTATTCGTTATTCGTTGTCCGTTGTCCGTTGTCCGTTGTCCGTGTATTAATATTTTCTATGCCTCAGCCATGCTCTTATCGATATTAAGTATTGGACTTCTTCGATTTTGTTCCATAATCGTAACTACTCAGGTTCAAGGTTCCAAGGTTCAAGGTTCAGAGATTAACCTGTCAACGGTCAACGGTGAACCGTGAACCTGACAACCTGAGTAGTTACGTTTATTTCATCCCGAAAAGAGAGACCGGATAGTGCAGATGAAAAACTTTTTGGGCACCCGGTGGGGTATCATCTCGGTTGGGGCGTTTATCGGGGTGCTTGCTCCTCTACTTCAAAAGTTGGGCAACCCTGGAAATATGGGTGTTTGCGTGGCCTGCTTTGAAAGGGACATTGCAGGAGCCCTCGGGCTTCATCGAGCAGGTGTGGTGCAGTACCTGCGACCTGAGATCATCGGATTTGTCCTCGGTTCCTTGATTGCGGCCTATGCCGTCAGGGAGTTTAAGCCCCGTGCGGGTTCAGCTCCCATAGTGCGTTTTGTGCTGGGCGCCTTTGCCATGATCGGTGCGCTGGTTTTTCTGGGGTGCCCCTGGCGGGCCATGTTGCGCCTTTGTGGCGGCGACTGGAATGCCATCCTTGGCCTCCTCGGACTGATCTCTGGCATATGGATCGGCACACTTTTTCTCAAGGGCGGTTATAATCTTGGCCGAAGCGAGAAGACATACATATCTGTGGGCTGGCTGATGCCCCTGATCATGCTTGGCTTTTTCGTACTCCTCTTGATGTTTTCCCACGTTGAGGGTGAACCAAAGAGTGGGATTCTGTTTTACAGTATGAAGGGTCCCGGGGCTATGCATGCGCCCATTGCGGTCTCTCTGATTGTCGGCCTTGCCATCGGGTTTTTGGCGCAACGCAGCCGATTCTGTACCATGGGAGCCGTTCGAGACCTGATTTTGTTTCGTATTCCTTATCTGTTCTACGGTGTGCTGGCACTGATTGTCTTTGCTTTTCTGACCAACCTGATCGTGGGACAGTTTCATCCGGGATTTGCAAAACAGCCCGTTGCCCACACCGTGCATCTGTGGAATTTCGGCGGCATGATCCTGGCGGGCCTGGCCTTTTGCCTGGCCGGTGGCTGCCCGGGCCGCCAGTTATTCCTGGCCGGCGAAGGTGATGGTGATGCAGCCGTCTTTGTCCTGGGCATGATTGTTGGTGCGGCCTTTGCCCACAATTTCGGACTGGCCAGCTCACCCAAAGGGCTTGGCCCCCACGGTATTGCTGCGGTAGTCATCGGTCTTTTGGTCTGTTGTTTTATCGGACTGACCATGAGAAGAAAGGCTTGAAACAGAGTGAGCTAAAGTGCCTAAAGTGTCTAAAGTGAGCTAAAGTTGAGGAATTGACGATACTTATTTAGGTATCTGAACGAAAACCCTTAATTGCGAGCTGTCATTGCGAGGAGTGAGGAACGAACGACAAAGCAATCTCTTTGTTTTCAGGAGATTGCTTCCCTGCCCGCCATTGCCGTGCGTGCCCGCACTCTATCTCCGGTGCGACCCAGGCGGGTGGCAGGCGGGGGTCGTACCTCCCTCGCAATGACAGGAAAACTGCAAAAGGGGGTTTTCGGTCAAATAAATATTTTGCTATACATGTTCCATTTTTGCAAGCCGTAAAACGTTGGTCCCATGGCGACGTCAAAGGGTAACCGTTCATAGGGCAGTCCTCTTCTGTCATTGCGAGGAGTCCTTGTCAGGCCA
>JAQYWL010000094.1 GCA_030145035.1 Desulfobacteria bacterium
AATGCGAAGCTTATTCCTCCAGGGTCAATCCTGTCGCAAAGAAAAACAATTATGTCATGAAAGTTGTTACCATAGTCGGTGCCAGACCACAGTTCATTAAAGCTGCTCCGGTCAGCAAAGCTCTGCGCGAGGCCGACCATGCCGAAATATTGGTCCACACCGGCCAGCATTATGACTATGGGATGTCGCAGGTTTTCTTCGAGGAACTGGGCATCTCAGAGCCGGATGCAAATTTGGGGGTGGGTTCAGGGGCTCACGGATGGCAGACGGGACAGATGCTAATGCGCATCGAAGGAATACTTCTGACAGAGAAACCTGACTTGGTGCTGGTATACGGTGATACAAATTCCACCTTGGCCGGGGCGTTGGCAGCGGCAAAGCTGCATATCCTTCTGGGTCATGTTGAAGCGGGATTGCGATCCTTTAATCGTGAAATGCCAGAGGAACACAACCGCGTGCTTACGGATCACTGTTCCGACTTGCTTTTTTGCCCCACTCAGACGGCGGTGGACAATTTGGCTCGGGAAGGGATTACCGATGGCGTGCACTTGGTTGGCGACACAATGTATGACGCTGTCCTACAATTTTCCGAAATCGCTCAGAGGCGTTCGACGGTCCTCCAAGATCTGGGACTAAAGTCAAAAGGCTACCTGCTGGCAACTGTACACAGACCATACAACACGGATATTCCTGAGAACCTGAGGAACATTCTGAGTGCTTTTCTTGAAATTGGTGAGCCTGTCATATTCCCAATCCATCCCCGCACACGGCAAAGAATAGCTGCGTTGGATGGCTTTTTAAGAAACCAACTCGAAAACTGCAACCTGCAATTCATTGATCCGGTTGGCTATCTGGATATGCTCGTACTTGAGCAAAATGCTCGAGTGATCCTGACCGACTCCGGCGGAATGCAGAAGGAAGCATATTTCTTTGGGGTGCCGTGTGTAACCTTGCGACCCGAAACAGAGTGGGTTGAGACGGTGGAGGCGGGGTGGAATGTGGTTGTGGGCAGCGAGAGTTCATTAATTGTTGATAAGGCCTTAAACATGCAACCACCTCACGTAGAAAAGAGAGCGTTTGGTGACGGATATGCCGGGGAGCGGATTCTGCATACGCTCAAGAACAGCCTTCCATAACAAAAGGGGACAGGATACTTTGATGTGGCAGATAAAAGTGAGTAAAGAACATGGATTGGAATCTACTCTTAGGTCACTTTCCTTTTCCTCCACGGGGCTACATTGCCGTTTTTGGGAAAAATTCAGGTGTCAATTACTTCAATTGTCAAGAGGAAAGATTTGACCCCTAACCCTGACAGCGCATCGTTGGCTGGTACAAACTAGGGCTCAGCCCAGAAGAGATTGCAGAGGAGTTTGGTCATTTGACATTGGCACAAGTTCATGCTGCTCTGGCTTACTATCACGCAAATCGGGAAGAGATTGATTCTGCCATCGCGGCCGACGAAGCCGAAGTTGATGTGCTTGCACAACACAAATGAACGCAGATTCGCACACCAGCCAGCAGCTACCGTATGATGCAGGGATCAAAATTGTTTGGAAGAGAAGAATGTTGGTTATTTTGTGGATCTCTATCGTGAGTATATGGAAGATATGAATAGAGTAATCGCAGGGTTTGGCTAGAGAAAACCAAAATTGAAGATCACGGTTGACTATCGAGAGGAGGCATCAGGGCTCATAGATTTGCTCAAGAATGAGGATATTTCTATCGAGGTTAAAAAGGTCCCTTACGGCGATTACATTATCAATGATTCCATAACCATCGAGCGAAAAACTGCAAGGGATTTTTTAGTCTCGATCATTGACGGAAGGCTATTCAACCAACTTTCAAACGTGAAAAAATATTGTACCAATCCGATTCTTCTTGTTGAAGGCAATCCTTACAAAACAGATCTTAATTTTGATCCTATGGCAATTAAAGGCGCTTTGATTTCTGCGCAAGTCATATGGTATATACCTGTTATTTTTTCCCGATCCAAGGAAGATACCAGGGATATTTTTTTGATGATAGGTAATCAGGAGGAGACCTATATTGATGTAGTGCCGTTACGAGGTGGATATCGGCCCAAAAGATTGAAGTCAAAACAGTTATATCTATTGCAGGGACTCCCTCAGGTTGGACCTATGCTTGCCAAGAGGTTGATAGAACGTTTCAGATCAGTTTCAAACATCATAAACGCCTCAATTGAGCAATTGATAGAGGTTGAAGGAATAGGCAGGGTTTCTGCTGAGAGAATTCGAGAGGTTCTGGACGCGGAACTATCCTAAAGCGACGCAGTCGCGTTTTATAAAATTGCGGAGCAATTTTATTGGAGATGTCTCTGCAAAGAAGATCAGGGAAGTTCTTGACACCGAATTACTCTAAATTAGGGTCTAAAGCGAAGGAGTCGCGTTTTAAAAATCGGTAAGTGAAACAGGGCGATTTTATAAAGATGAGAGCTATTCGCCGTCACCACCGGAGAAGGATCATTCTGAAAAGATATAAGAGGGTGCGAAGGGGAAGTTGGCATGTCAAGATGCCTGGCTATCTCGCAAAGAATAACACGTTGTGTTCTTGTCGGATGTGTGGCAATCCAAGAAAATACTTTGGAGAAATAACACGCCAGGAGAAAAGAGCCTTCAGCTTTGAGCCATGAGCTACGAAGGGATGTCCTCAACTTTCAGAGATGATTTCGAAATAAGCGAGATAGATCGAAGTTGTCAAATGTTGAGATCTCCCCCCCCAAAAAGAGTTAGAGGAATACTTGGTC
>JAQYWL010000149.1 GCA_030145035.1 Desulfobacteria bacterium
CAGGCGGGTCGAATGCCACTAAAAAACCCACGATTGCAACGAGTTGGAGACCTTCCGAAACGTCCAGTCAGTGGGCTCCCCCGTGGATCAGGGGCTTGTAATCAAATGCCGCCACCCGTTCTGAGCAGTGGCAGATATCGCAATCCTTTGCCGTCAGGCTCCCCTTGATATCTTTTGGTTCGTTGGTTTCAACATGAAGACTCCCCGGGCCGTGGCAGACCTCGCAACCTGCGTCCTTAAGGTGGGGCGTCTCCTGTTCGGAGCGGAACCCACCCGGTTTTTTGTATCCGGTAGTGTGACACTCGAAGCACCCGCGAAACTCTGCCTCCGTGAGACCCTTTTTCATTACCTTGATGCTTTCATAGGAGTGGGCCTTCTTTGCATCTGTCTGAAAGTTTTCATATTCCGTTTCATGGCAATCTTGACAGGCATCAGAACCCACATAGGTTTTTGCTTTAGGATTCTGCGCCCAAACCGGGGCGCATACAAAAATGAAAAACATCAGGTAAACCAAGCCGTTAACCTCGTTCAGCCTTTTCTTCACCTTCATAGTTTGCGTCTCCTTCAAAGGAATTTTTGAAAAATATTTCCTCCAGTCCTAAAAGATCCAAGACAAGTGAGACCGAGCCGTCCCCCAGGATGGTAGCACCGGCAATCCCCTTGACGCTGCGATAGTTCTTCTCCAGGGTCTTGACAATAATCTGTTGCGGTTCCAAGACCTCGTCCACAGGTATAGCAAAGGTTTTTCTTCCTGTATCTATAAAGACCACCGCAGTGCTGTTGCCATTTGCAGAAGGCATGCCTATGTCGAGGATTTTCGTCATATCTGCAAGCGGAAGATAATCACCCCGAAACGGGCACACCGTTTCCCGGGTTCCAAAGCTTTTGACGAGCTTGTTATCGAATTTTTCCGTTCCAACAACAGACTGCAATGGCACTAAGTATGAAATGCCCCGCACCATCACATGCAAGACCTCCATGAGGGCGGATGTCAGAGGCAGGCATAAGGTAAAGGTAGTCCCCTTGTCCTTTTCCGTATGAATGTCTATGGTGCCTCCGAGTTGATCAAGCTGTGTCTTGACCACATCCATCCCGACCCCCCTGCCAGAGACCTCTGTAACTTTTGAGTTCGTGGAAAACCCGGGCTTAAACATAAAACCCAGCAAGGCTTCCTTACTCAGGACTTGATCCGGCTCAATCCAACCCTTTTCAATGGCCTTCCGCTGAATGCCCGTAAAATCGATGCCCTTTCCGTCGTCACGGATCTCAACAAAGATTTTTCCTGCTCTCTGATACGCCTTGAATTCGATGATCCCCGTGGGCGGTTTTCCCTTTGCCTGCCTTTCTTCCGGGGTTTCCAGGCCATGATCGATACAATTTCGGACAAGATGTTTCAGGGGGTCTGTCGTATGTTCAATAACCTCTTTGTCCAATTCGGTATCAAGTCCGGTTAAGATCACCTTGATCTGTTTGTTCTGCTCAAGAGCAAAATCCCTTGCCATGCGTTGGAATCTGCGGAAGGTTCCTTCTAAAGGAAACATTCGAACCCGTGCCACTCGCTCCTGGAATTCTTGATTCACCTTAATGAGATTTTCCATCTCTTTCGTTATTTCCATTTGTCCGTGGCCGGCATACTTTTCAAAAAGCGCCTGCACCTTAGAAAGTCCAATCCCCGTCTCCTCAGCCAGATTTACCAGGCTATCAATCTTTTCCACATCAACACGGATAGTTGTTTTCCGGTAAACCGCGCGACTCTCCTCCTGTTTGGCCACGACTTTTTCAAGATCTTCAGGCTGAATCTTTCCGTCCTCTACCAGGATTTCGCCAAGCATCTTCTGCTTCTTCAGCGCATCGCTCAGTACTTCCTCTGTGATGCTGCCGTTTTCTACGAGCACTTCACCGAGTTTCTTGTCAGCAAGTTCTATATCAATACCCTCCCTGTAGCGCTCGGTGATATCTTCAATACGAATTTCGTTGTCATCTTTTACGAACATGAAAACATCTTCAATAGCCTCATAAGACCGCTCGGTCTTAATAATAATCTGCCAGGCTATATAAAGATCATACATGGAAAAGTTTTCAAAATCCGGAAGTTCGGAAAGATCTGGTACCACCTCGACAAACTCCCCCAATTCCGAAAGGCCCAGAAGGATGAGGAGTGGGTCCTGGCCGGAATGGAAAAAGTCCTTTCGGAACTTGAGATCGATCTTGTAGAAACTAAATTCTTGTGCGGGTTCTTCGGGAGCTTCTTTGACCGGTGGCTCGGGTTCCTCCCTTTCAAGTGAGCTTATACCATCTATCCCCAGGTAGCGCTTTATCTGGTCTTTTAGCTCATTGAGAACCTCCGGGTCGGCTTCGGCCTCACCTTGGGACACACTGTCAACCATGGATCGAATAAAGTCGATTGAGCCCAGAAGAAGGGTGATAAGGTTCTTGGTAACGGCCAATTTGTCGCTTCTAACACGTTCCAGCAAGTTCTCAACAAGGTGGGCGTAGTCTGAAATACTCGTGTATCCCACCATACCCGCACCACTCTTCAGGGTATGAACCGACCTGAAAAGCTGTTCTATATCTGATGCAGATTTTGGTGTGGATTCAAGCGCCAGAAGGCTTTCTTCTGCCAGTTTGAGCAGCTCATCCGTCTCGGAGAAAAAAATCTGTAAGGTTTCGTCATCCTCGCTCATTTTGGCCATACGACTTTCTTGATAGCCCACAGGAGCTGTTCGGGTTGAAAAGGCTTCATCAGCCAGCCTGAGGCCCCTGCGTCTCGTCCTTTTTTTATCACGGATTCCTCAGCCACGGTGGTCAGAACAAGTATGGGAACAAACTTGAATTCGGTCTCTTTTACCTTGGATATGAAACCAACCCCATCCATCTTCGGCATATTGATGTCGGTGATAATCAGGGACAGAGATTCACCTTTCTCTTCCATGGATTGCACTTTTTCGAGGCCATCTTCACCATTTACAGCTTCTGTCACTCTATATCCCGCATTCCGCAAGCAAAAAGAAACCGACGACCTCATGGTAGGCGAATCATCTACAAATAGAATGTGTTTTTCCATCTTGGCACACCTTTCACAACAATGCTGCTTTGAGACCGCTAAGGGATAAGATCTTCTCTACCTCAGTAGATACATCCGAAATCCGCACCTTAAACTCAGGCTCTAACCGTCTTTTAAAAGCAATAAGCAACTGAAGGGCCGCAGTGTCAATAAATTGAACATTGGCAAGGGAAATAGCATTCTCCTGTCCGCCTTTGAGAGAGTTGTCCAAGAAACTCCTGAACTTATCCAGCTCGTGGATGGAGAGTTCTCCCTGAAGGTGGTAAATGCCGTGCTCGTCCTGGTTTACACTAAAGCTTTTGGCGGCCATATACAGTATTTTGGATTTTGGATTTTGGATTTTGGATTTTGGATTTGCGGCTCACGCCTTGACACGAAGTGCATCTTTTCAAGCCGTAAAGGCACAACCCTGCACCAAAAGAGTCTGGATTGCGGATTTAACGTAAACCGCCTTACTTTAAGGTACAAAGCAATCTGCGTGCCAAAATGGTCTATGCCAGCTTTTTATTATTTCATGAATCTCGTGCTGCGTTCCTTGTCCCTTTACTTCAGCACAAACTCAAACAAATCGGTCGCCAGGCAACAGGAAAAGTCATTCTCCTGTCCCGTGCGCCTGAGACGTTCGGCCCCCACTACTGTCAAGATCTTGACCCTGACAGAATTGAAGCCCTTCAATCCTTCAATTCCGCAATCCTATAACAATCCCTTGTCGTTGAGAAAAGTCATGGCTCTATTGCTGACCGTTGTGGCGCGGCTGATGGCGCGTGCGAGATTGTCCACGGCAGCGTGAGAGACATTTGAATCGACCATGACCAAACCACTGTCGAGCTCCCTTCGAATCTCAGCCCATTCTTCTTGGGGGAAGACCTTGTGGGCCAACCCAATGTCTTGATACAAGGTTCTCAAAAAGGTAGAGAAAACCCTGTCTGCCCCCGCTTTTTCATGCTCGGCAAGCCCTTCGATCACCATGGCCATTTGTGTAGCCGCTATGAGGCTTGACTTCATTCTTTCTCCCATCATAAACCCCAGGATAGCCTCTCTTTCGGTCATGTTCATTTCCTTCCTTTGATCATATTTGCGCATCAAGAAGGTCCTTCTCAGCGCGACGCACTTCCTGGACAAAGGCCTTCACCTTGTTGTAGTCTTTTTTGAACCGCACATGCGTTCCGCTACTGTCAACCGCATTGGTTCTTGTGCAGGTGTCTACACCAAAAGGCTTAACCGCCATGACAGCCTCATAGACATTCTCTGGCGACAGCCCTCCGGCCAAAATGACAGGAACTTGGCTTGACTCTGCGAGCCCCCTGGCAACACCCCAATCGCCAGTACGTCCTGTGATGCCAATGTATCCTTCCACAGGCTCGCTACCAAGCAATGTGTCGATAAGAAAATAATCACTTGCGGCTTCAAAATACCCGGCAATTTCCAGCGTTGGAATTCTTTGATTACTTTCTGGGGTAGCAACGGGAACAGAGCGCATAATTTCAATCTCCGGGAATCGCTCTCTTACGCAAATCTGGAAATCAACAAGAGCTTCGCAGGGCATCATGCGACCGTCATCATGAGTGAGACACCCGCAAAAATGTATAATGTCCGGTTCATAATACTCGATGCTCTGAAACAAGACCCCTTTTGTATTAAAGAGCGGAATCAAACTATGCTTCACCCGGGCTTCCCTTGAAACAAGGATTGCCTCCCTTATGGCCGGCACCTTCCAATTCTTCTCAGAGGGGATGACACTTCCGATGCGGTCAACACCAAGTTCAATAACGGCTTCAGCCTCCCGGGGGTCCTGTATCTCGTAGATCTGAACCGCGATTTTTGCGATTTGGTCACTTGTCATTGGTCATTAGTCATTGGTAACCCGGAACTCGTATCTCGATAGTAGAGGAATTTCGGCATCCTTCATTTTCGCCATAAAGTAGTTTACACCTATTGACCAGTGTTCAGGTTTCAGCCCGCCTGCCAACGCCTGAGACAGCATTCAGCTTATATGCCGGCATGTCTGGCAATGGCGGGCAGGTGTTCAGG
>JAQYWL010000555.1 GCA_030145035.1 Desulfobacteria bacterium
ATCCCGGCCGAAAACGTGGTGATGACTTTAACAAAGACGCCGACCAACCTGACCATCCTGAAAGACACTGCCGAGCTTGGCAATATGGCTCCGGGTGATGAGGTATTGACAGCGTGCGATCCGGGCACCATGACGGCAGATATTGAGCTTGAGCTCAATCGCAGGGTGCGACCAACAGGTGAATGGCGCTGGAAGGCCGAGTTTGACTTTGGCGGACAGCATTACATCATCGACAACCTGCCGCCGCTTGGGCCGTAAGAGGCCTGGCTGAGGGCACAGACAAAAAAAGCCGCCGGGGCAAGCCCTCGGCGGCTTTTTCATTTGACGGCATTTGTGGGAAGAAGTCCTTACGGCCGCCTTCCGGTCCTTGGTTCCTCTTGGTCTGATCGCCGCAAGTCGCGGACTTGCTCACGGCCGTAATGTCCGCCCTTGCGAGTCACGGTATTAAGGAGGGCGCCTCGGGCGTCCGGATCTGTGGCCTCATCCTCATCCATTTCCAGGAGATCATCCACGATTGAAGTTTCCAGAGCGCCTGAAGACGGCGCAAAATAGGAACAAATACGAATCACTTCAACGCGGTCTTGCAGGTTTCGTCTCAAGGCACCGAGCAGGGCCTCGTTCGCCTGTGGCTGACCTGTCCGGCCCAGGGCCTGAAGGGTCTGATGCAGTATCCTGTGGTCGTTGAACTGGTAAGACAGGTTGATCAGTTCGTCGATTGCCTGCTGCGAACCCTGCTGGCTCATTGAGCAAAGCCTGTTCAGGGCATGGTGCATAGGCCACTATGCCAAGCGTAAAGCGGTAAAGAAAATGGTTGTTGGGTTTCGCTACGCTCTACCCAACCGAAATACTATTCGTACAACCGGGGCACCAATGTTGATCTCACCCAGATCAGATGGGGCACTGAATTTACTGATGATCTTGGAACCAGGCATGTGATCCGGAGTGTGCCTCAATAACAGGAACATGACCTCTGAAAAGGGGCTGCCTCGAAACAGGCAGCCTCTTTTTTTGGCGAAAGTCAAAGAGTCTGGAGAGGTTAAGAGACGAACATGGGCCGGACTCAGGCAGGCTACGATGGACGTGAGGTGACACTGTGAGGATCTGAAGAGACAGGGGCAAGTCCCTGTGATTCGGTGTTGAAACGAAACTGCTTGACTTCTCATGACCCCAAGAATATGGTTTTGATAACCACATGTTAGGCTCTATGTACAACTGATAAAACTTAGCACTAGGCTGGAGAAATGCCAATGGGAGAATCAGTGACAATTAGGGTGTCTGAGCGTGTCTCGCGCAGTGCCTCATACCTCGCTGCACAAACAGACCGACGCATGGAACAAGTGCTGTCTGAATGGTTGGATCAGGCGGCCGTCGAACTCCCTGTAGAGTTCTTGCCTGACCTGGAAGTGCTCGCGCTGTGTGACCTGCAAATGGTTCCAACAGAACAGACAGAGCTCAGCTCCCTGCTGTCCGAGAATAGGAAAGGTTCACTGGATGATCGAGGACGGGTCCGGTTAGATAAGTTGATGAAGATCTACCGGCGTGGCTTGGTGCGCAAAGCCCGAGCGCTAAAGGTTGCGGTGCAACGCGGGTTGGTACCACCCTTGAATCGTGAAACCTAAACGTATCCCCACCGCTGTCGAACGAAGTGTGCGTACCGCTGCACGTAACCGTTGTGGGTATTGCCTGAGTCCGCAGCACCTGGTGATGGCTCGGCTGGAAATCGAGCACATTATCCCTCTTGCTATTTGTAACCGTCACAAGAGCGACAAGACCACATGGACAGACCCGGAATCGGGTGCCACTGTTTCGCTGTTTAACCCTCGCACACTAGCGTGGACGGATCATTTCTGCTGGTGCGAAGACGGATTGCGCATCATCGGTCAGACACCCGTGGGAAGGGCAACCGTCCAAGCGCTGCACCTCAGTGATGACCCCGACGCGCTTGAAGTACGCAGCTACTGGATTTTGGCCGGCTGGCACCCCCCAGACGACTGAGACGGTGCGCTACACCTAACGTATTCTTGTCTTTTGGTATGAACGTTCTGGACGATTCTTGGTAACTTCTCAAAAAGTTCGGGTATCGCGTCTTGATGGCGCACTTTTGCGTCGTGGCGCAAGCTGGTCACTGGCGGGGCATATTGAACCTGTCTTTGGCGGTGATTATTGGAGTTACCCTACCATGATGACCGACCCACATTTTTTTCAAGTGCCCTTCGCCCGAGGCTGAAGGGATTAAATGGAAAACCCCCGCTCCCAGACCATCGGGACAATGACCTGTCCACCGTGGGTATGACACGCCAGGGTCAGTTGAACGTTCCAATCCTTGGATGCCTTGAATATACCGGGCCTGTGAGAAAGGAGCGGGTTGAGCGGGTCATGACAGGCCGCTTGTTCGGATAAGCCGAATTCCTTCTGATAGGTCTTCCCTTTGCACCCTGTAGGCATTAAGCTCCAGGATCTTAATAGTGGAGGTTTTAGAAAAGGCTTGATTTCTTCGTAGTCTATCTCACCTTGCCCCGGGGCAAGGTGGTCTTTAAGCCCCCTGACATCATGGAGGTGGATGCCTATGATTTTCTCCGAATAAGCCTCCAACAGGTCATTGTGGCCAATGATGCCCAAATTTTCCTGGACCCGGGCATGCCCCACATCGTGCCAGTAGCGAATATAGGCTCCCTGGAATGTCTTAAGGATAAGCCCTATCTCTTCAAAATCGGGTATCTCGTGAAAATGAAACCGGTTTTCGATACCCAGGAAAACCCCTTTTTTTCGGCCTCTTTGTTCAGCTTTTCCAGACTGAGAAGGACCGCATCGAGGTTTTTCCGGCCTACGGCTTGCCTGGTGGATCTTTGCGCATCGATGAAAGTTAGTGCTTCCTTTTCGTGCACTTTGCCGCTGTTGTACAGCCTTGAAAATTCTTCCACAGGATTCGGCATGTCCACTCGGCCCAGGTGGAGAACCAATTCTACCCCTTGGAGTCCCAGTTCGAGAATTAGAGCCTATTACAAAAAGAGGTGTACAAAATAACCAATTGGTAATTCGAGTCCGATCCTGACCTTCGATGTCTGTACTCACTTTCTGTTCGGAGTGCGCCACCTGGTTCAAGTTATAAAATCGCTTCGCGATTTTATCTAACGCGGCGCCGACTTCGCCATAGTAGCCCTTTCAGCCGTCGTAGCCATAGGCTACTATGGCGACGTCGGCGGCTACGACGGCTGAATA
>JAQYWL010000139.1 GCA_030145035.1 Desulfobacteria bacterium
GCGGTAATGATAATGTTCTTCCTTTTCTTCCTCTTCCATTTGCTTCTTACCTTTGATGATAAGAACATCACCTGACACACTTACATCAATATCCTTGGCCTCTAAGCCAGGTAGCTCAGCCTTAACTACGAGGTTATCCTTTGTTTCAGAGATGTCTACCGAGGGTAGCCATTCTTCTTCAAATAGCCTCGGAATACGGGTTTCGCCGAAAAATCGACTCCAAAGACTGTCCATCTCCCTGCGAAGCGAGCTAAGCTCTCCGGAAGGCCTCCAAGGAACTAACTCCATACAAACCACCTCCTTTTCTGTGCGCTCCCCGGGATAGAAGTGGCATCCCCGGCAATCGCCGTAGAAAGCCATGTCTATGGTCTCTTGCAACAATACACAATCAATCGCTCCCTTATGGAGCGTGGATTGCCGTGGTAAGAAACAACAGATTGGAGAATAAATAAATGGGGTAAAGACCGTATTTTATGAGGGTAAAGACCCTATTTGCGGCGGGTTTGTCGGGGTGGTCGAAAAGTCCCAAAGGCAACCAAGTCGCCAGGATCGCTTCAAGGTCAATCTACTCAATGAACCCGTCATGGTCTATATCAGTTGTTCTTATAACCATTCCTTTTTCCTGAAATAAAATACCATGAAGACGGCAATGACACCCATCACAAACAGAGCTAAGAAGTAGCCCCAATGCCACTCAAGCTCGGGCATGAATTTAAAATTCATGCCGTAAATCCCCGCTACGAACGTCAAGGGAATGAATATGGTTGCAATGATTGTCAGCACCTTCATAACCTCGTTCATTTTGTTGCTGATGTAGGAAAGATAGATATCGAGCATTCCAGAGAGAATGTCTCGAAAAGACTCTATCGTATCGATTATCTGAATGGTATGGTCATACACGTCTCTGAGATACACATGGGTGGATTCATTAATAAGCGGAGTCTCGCCTTTGGTCAACCCGGCTATAAGCTCCCTCAATGGCCAGACCTGTTTTCGAAAAAAAATCATCTCTCTTTTCATGTTGTGAATACTTTGTAAAGTCTCTTGTGTCGGAGCTGTAACTAACTGATCTTCAAGCGATTCTATTTTTTCTCCGAAATTCTCAAGAATGATGAAATAATGATCAATAATTGCATCGATCAGAGCATATGCAAGATAATCGCTCCCGGCCTTTCGAATGCGACCTTTTCCCTTTCTCAGTCTCTCTCTAACACTATTGAAGACATCTCCCTCCGCCTCCTGAAATGAAATAAGAAAACTTGACCCCAAGACTATGCTCACCTGCTCCGACCTGACTGAGTCTTTTTTTTCGTCGTAGTAAAGCATTTTTGAAACAATGAAGACATAGTCGTCAAAATCCTCAGCTTTAGGACGTTGCTCAGTATTCAAAATATCTTCCAGAGTAAGGGGATGGACATCGAAACATTTCCCGAGTTTTTCTATTACCTCCACTTCGTGAATACCATCTATGTTTATCCATGTGACAGTATGCTTATCTTTAAAAGCAAAACACTCTTCAATCGCTTCTACCTCTTTTTCCTGAAATTGCTTTTCATCGTAATCGATCAATGTAATCCTCGGCGTCTCAGCCTTTTTTTCTCCTATGTGAATAAGTGTCCCTGGTGGCAAACCGGCTTTCTTTGATCTTCTTTTTTTCAATCTGGGCATGAAATTCACCTTCTAAACGTGGGAACGCCCCGTCCAATCTCCCGCTCCGCAGGCAGAACCGTGGTGAGCGTCTTTGCGTTCGAGGCAGACCTTCATATCTCTATGCTGTTGATAACCTCTTTGAGGACATTGGCAGAGGCCTGCAACTTTTCGACCTCTGATTCTTCTAACCCGATACTTAAGGTCTTGGAAATGCCATTCCGGTTCACAATGGCAGGAATGCTTAAGCAGACATCGCTTATGTCATAATAGTCGTTCACGAGGGTGGAAACGGTCAGGACACTGTTTTCGTCTCGAAGAATGCTCTCTACAATCCGTACAAGAGCCAAACCAATGGCAAAATTGGTGGCCCCTTTTTTCTTTATCACCTCATAAGCCGCATTCTTGACTTTGTTAAATACCTCCTCCCTCTCACCCTCGGAGCATTCTCTTTCACATACCTGACAGTACCGACGAAATGCAACCCCTCCGATATTAACCTGACTCCACACAGCGACTTCGCTATCCCCGTGCTCTCCTACGATGTAGGCATGGACATTTCGAGGATCAACTCCGCAATGGCTGCCGAGGAGGTATCTGAATCTGGCCGTGTCGAGAACTGTCCCTGATCCTATGACTCTGCTCATAGGATATTCGGAAAGCCTCAGGGTTGCATAGGTTAAAACGTCAACCGGGTTAGAGACAATGATCAGTATCCTTGGCTCATACCGAACAATCTTGGGAACAATATCTTTGAAGATATCTGTGTTTCTTCGAACGAGATCAAGCCTTGTTTCGCCTGGCTTCTGACCAGCCCCTGCAGTGACTACTACGATATTTGCATCCTTACAGTCTGAATAGTCTCCTACGTAAATCGTAGAAGGTTTTACGAATGAGAGACCATGATTGAGGTCCATAACGTGCCCCTCGGCTCGCTCGGGTGATAGATCAATGAGAACGATGCGGGTGGCAAGGCCGCTGATCATAAGAGCAAAGGCAAAAGTGGCACCCACCTGGCCGGCACCCACAATGGCTACTTTTCTTTCATCCATCAAATTCCCTCCAATCCCCTCAAGTATTTTTTTTGCATCCTTATTCTTGATGACCTTGTAAAAAGTCATCAAATCGACGGCAAAGTAAAAAGCGGATATTCACGCCCTGTGAGGTCGCTTCCATGAAGCGACCTCACAGGGCGCGGAGTGGAACCTACGCTCCCCGAATCTCTGGCCCCTTATCATCGTGTCTTCTACTACTATATAGGTGCTTGATCGTCGTGCCTTCCACCATATAGATGACATCCTCACAGATGTTTGTGGAAAGATCTGCAATACGCTCCAAGCTCCGTGAGATCCGGATCAGGTGAATGGATCGCTCAATCACGGAGGCATCTGACGCCATGTACGTGATGAGCTCCCTGAGGATTTGATCCCTCAATCCATCCACAATGTCATCCCGTTCGCAAACAGCTTTGGCCAGTTGGGTGTCATCGTTCATTAAGGACTTAAGGCTGTCCCTGAGCATCTGTTCAGCCTCTTCTGCCATCCTGGGGATATCGATTAAGGGTTTCACCTGTGGTCTTTCTATCAAGAACAATGCACTTTCAGAGATGTTAACAGCCTCGTCTCCCATCCTCTCCAGATCGTTGTTCATTTTTAAAACCATGAGCACCGTCCTCAAATACTTTGCCTGTGGCTGATAGCACGCGATCAGATGAATGCACGCTTCATCTATTTCAATTTCAAGCTCATTCTCTTTCGGCTCATCATGTTCTATCACCTTTAGTAAAACGCCTCTGTTCTCCTGTGTGAGCCCTTCTATGCTTCTTTCGATCATGCCTTCAACCAAAAAGGCACTTTCTATCAGTTTTTCCTTCAGTGCATCTAAGTGTTCTTTTAACATCGATGGCCTCCTAGCCAAACTTCCCTGTCAAGAACTCCTCTGTCCTCTTATCCTTAGGAGTCGTCAATAATCGGCCCTTGGGTCCGAACTCTATCAGCTCTCCCAGATACAGAAAGGCTATGAAGTCAGAGACCCTGCCTGCCTGGGCGATATTGTGCGTTACCAGAATCAATGTCGCTGTTTTCTTGAGATCTGTCATGAGCCTTTCAATGTGGGCAGTTGCCTTGGGGTCAAGGGCGGAAGTGGGTTCATCGAAGAGCAGAATCTCGGGTTTCACTGCAAGGGCCCGAGCAATACACAGCCTCTGCTGTTGTCCCCCTGAAAGAAATGTCCCTCTCTTGTGCAGGTAGTCCTTAACCTCGTCCCAGAGAGCGGCTTCCTTCAGGGACGCCTCAACTATCTCGTCTCGTTTAGACCGGTTGAGCTTGATGCCGTTTAGCTTATATCCGGCGATGACGTTGTCCCGTATGGTCATCATGGGGAAAGGGTTGGGCCTCTGGAAGACCATTCCTATCCTCGTCCTGACCGTGATTGGATTCATCTCGTATACATCCTCTTCCTTCAGAAAGACCTGCCCTTCGATCTTTGCCCCAGGTGTCAGTTCGTGCATCCGGTTGAAGCATCGGACAAGGGTTGATTTCCCGCAGCCGGACGGCCCCATGATTGCGGTTATCCTGTCCTCGGAGATCGAGAGGCTCACATTTTTCACCACGAGGTTATCCCCATAGTAGGCAGACAGACCAACCGTTCTCAGAACCGCACTTTCCATCTCTTTATGATGATCCTTACTGACAAGTTCAAGGTTAATACAAACCCCACCAAAACACAGGATGCCCCCCAGGCGAACCGGTGCCATTCCGGATACGGACTTGTAGCGTAATTGTAAATGAGAAGGGGTAGGGAGTTGACCGGTTTGATGACATTCCAATTCATGAAGGCATTGCCAAAGGCGGTAAAAAGCAGCGGGGCCGTTTCTCCGGCAATCCTGGCAACACTTATCAGCACGCCGGTCATGATTCCGCTAGCAGCAGCGGGCAAGATCACCCTCAGCATGGTTCTATAGTATGGAACCCCCAATGCCAGAGCAGCCTCTTTTAGAAAATCCGGCATCAGGTTAAGGGTTTCCTCGGTTGTCTTTATGATCATAGGGAGCATCATGATACCCAAACCAATGCCGCCTGACAGAGCAGAAAAACCGCCCATCGGTACCACCACCCATAGATAGGCGATGATCCCAATGACAATGGAAGGTGTCCCTTGAAGAACTTCCACCGCCAGCCCCCCCCAATATGTGAGTTTGCTTTCCTTATGCTCGGAAAGGTATATTCCTGCTGCTATTCCCAAAGGTATGGAGGGCAGGCTGGCAATGATCACCAAAAGGAAAGAACCTACGATGGAGTTTACTATTCCCCCTCCGATTTCGCCCACAGGTTTTGGAATTTCTATCAAAAAGTTCCAGTTCAATGATGAAAGCCCGTTGCCGATAACGTAAAAAAGAATGAAAAGAAGAGGCGCCACTGACAAAAAGGAAAGGACTATCACCATGGCCTTAAAGCCTATGTCTTTTGCTATTCTCAATCTGACCCTGAATAAACTCATTTACGCCCCAATGCTTATCTTCTTGATGATAAACCTTCCGATCACATTTATTATCATGGTCACCAAGAAAAGGAGTAAACCAACCTCTATTAAGGAAGAAACGTAGAGGCTGGCTGTCGCTTCTGTGAATTCATTGGCAATGACGCTTGCCATGGTATTGCCAGGGCTGAAGAGGCTGTGGGGCAAGCGGTTTGAGTTGCCAATGACCATGGTAACCGCCATGGTCTCCCCCAGAGCCCTTCCCAGGGCCAGGAGGATGCCTGCTGTCATCCCTGAGCGCGCATACGGCAAGATGACTTTTGTTATGACTTCCTGCCGGGTTGCCCCAAGAGAGTATGCTGCTTCTTTGATACCAGAAGGGACAAGGGTGATCACCTCTCTACCAATGGAGGCAGCGTACGGGATGATCATTACTGACAAAATCAAGGAAGCAGTAAAGATTCCAACCCCATAGGGGAAGATGCCAACCTTCATCTGGAAACCCCTGACGATGGGCACAAGTACAAACAACGCCCAGAATCCATAGATAATTGAAGGTATTCCAGCGAGCAACTCGGTCACGTTCTTGAGAATGGAAGAAACAACGCCTCTTTTGAAGTATTCCCCGATAAAGATGGAAATGGCGAGGGAAAAAGGCATGGAGATGAGCAGGGCGAGAAATGAAGTCAAGAGGGTTCCCACAAGAAAAGGGAGTGCTCCAAAAGTGCCGGTGACCGGATCCCAGGTCTTTCGGACTAAGAAAGAAGGGCCAAAGGCAGTGAGTGAGGGCAGCGAGTATAGGACCAGGCTCAGAAAGATGGCTGCAAGCAAAACGACGATTGCCAGAGCAGAAAGAAGAATGATTATCTGAAAAGCGGACTCTGCCCGCTGGCTCCGATCTCTTGGAAGTATTGCCGCTTTATTGGACAACGGGATTTCCATTGTATGAAATTGATTGAATGGCGTTTTCTGCCCTTACTATTGCTTCCAAAGGGAGAGGCGCGTAGTGCAATGGCTCTGTATATTTCTGCCCTTCGTGTATCATCCACCAAAGTGCGTTTGAAAGCGCCCGCGCCTTTTCCCTGGTCCTCCCTCGATAAGCCTGTTCTTTAAAAACCAGTACCCAGGTGAAGCTGCTGATGGGATAACCTTCAGGAGCCTCTGTATCTGTGATGGATATCCTGGTATCCTCCGGCAGAGTGACATTGGCTGCTATGCTTGTAGAAGTGGTGCTCGGTTTTATGAACCGCCCCGCCCTATTTTGCAAAAGTGCCACTGGCATCCTGTTCAAGAGAGCATATCCAAGTTCTACATAACCTATGGCACCAGGGAAGTATTTTATCAATCCTGCAACACCTGGATTTCCCTTAGATCCCAAACCAGCCGGCCAGTTTACCGCTTTACCTCTGCCCACTTTTTTCTTCCACTCCTCACTCACTTTGCTCAGGTAGTCCGTGAAGACAAAGGTGGTGCCACTTCCTTCTGATCGATGCACGACGACAATGTTCATGTTCGGGAGTTCTTGCTCAGGGTTGAGGCCTGAGATGCGTTGGTCATTCCACTGGGTGATGTTTCCCAAGAAGATATCAGCAATCACGTTAGGCGTGAACCTCAGCTTGGGGCTTCCAGGTAGGTTATATGTGATGGCCACGGCCCCCAGACAGGTAGGAATGTGAAGGATCTTTGCCGGGGCTTTTTCAAGTGCCTCATCGCTCATGAAGGCATCCGAGCCGCCAAAGTCCACGGTCATTTTCAAAAGCTGTCTCTGGCCGCCACCCGAGCCTATGGCCTGGTAGTTGATCTTTACGCCTGTTTCCTGCCAGTACACATAGAACATCTTGGAATAAAGGGGGTAAGGGAAGGTCGCTCCGGCGCCAAGCAGTTCCACTGCGTTTGCAGGTGACAGTGGACTGACACAGAAGAGCCCGAAGGCCAGACAAGCACACAGAAGAGCCTTCATTGAGGACACACCTCCTTACAGGTACCGGAGAATGCTAGACAATCGGTTACCTCATGTTGAGGTACACTGATGTAAGACATGTCTATTCCATGGCACGCTATGGGAGCTCAACCACTTTCAGGAGGTTCGTGGTACCCCGGGTGCCAACGGGGACCCCGGCGGTCACGACCAACCGGTCCCCTTGCCGGGCGATACCCTGCTCTAAGGCCCACAAACCGGCCAAGGCAAACATTTGCTCTGTGTCCGCAAAGGATTCCACCCGAGCGGGAATCACCCCCCATGACAGGGTCAACTGGCGTTGCGTCTGAAGGTGCGGGGTCAACCCTACCACAGGGCATGCTGGTCGAAACCTCGCAACCAAACGGGCCGTACTGCCCGAGGACGTGCCAGCCACGATGGCGGCTGCATGGAGATCTTCAGCCGTCTGACAAGCCGCTCGGCTGATGGCAGACGCTGTCACAGGTAACAGTTCAGACACGGGTTCGTTCAGGAAGCCCCCCCCCTGCAACTCGGGTTCAGTCGCCCTGGCTATCCTGTCAAGCATGTGTACCGCCTCAATCGGATAACTCCCAATTGCCGTTTCCTCGGAAAGCATCACTGCGTCCGTCCCATCAAGAATGGCGTTGGCCACATCCGCGGCTTCTGCGCGAGTGGGGCGTGGGCTACTGACCATGGATCGAAGCATCTGAGTGGCGGTGATCACTGGCTTGCCAGATTGACGGGCAATTCGAATGATCCTTTTCTGGATGATCGGCACTTCCTCCAGGGGTGTTTCAACACCCAAATCGCCACGGGCGACCATGACACCGTCAACCTGGGCAAGGATCTTCTCCAATCTTTGTATTGATTGCGCTGTTTCTATCTTGGCGATCAGCAACGGAGGA
>JAQYWL010000150.1 GCA_030145035.1 Desulfobacteria bacterium
ATAGTACAACAAAAGGGCTACAATCTCATCGATCCTTAAGCCTAAAACTCTAAATATGGAAATGTAAAAGGCCCCAAACTCCCCCAAACCATGAATGCAAAGAAAAAGAAGAAACGAAAAGACCCTCTTGACCAACTTGTCGAGGCTGCCGGCCCCGAGATTCTCGGCAAGCTCGTCAAAAGGCTTGCTGTTGCCCGTCCGAAAATCCGGCGTGAATGTTTTGAATTTCTCAAAAAGCACGCAATCTTGACTCCGGATGAAGAAGCTGTCTCTGGGGCCGAAGCTATGTTTGCACTCTGGATGGAACTTGAGCCGGATCTTTCCGAGCTGGATGAATATGGTGGCGGGGATTATAGCACTGAGAACCATGTCGGAGGACTTCTTTTCGAGCTGTCTGAAAAGCTACAGAAAAACAGGTTTCCCGCCGAGTACCGTCGAGAGCTTCTTGATCAGGTGCTGCCTTACATTCGCAGCGGGAATGCCGGCTTGGACGATGCGCTTTACGATGTCGCCTATGCCGCCTGCTATGATGAAGATGACCTGCGGGACCTTGCCCGGCGCTTTGAAAATATTGGCAAAGACTGGCCCATAGACAACGCCCGGCGTATATACCGTAAAATCGGTGATCACAAGAACTACCTGAAGTTGCGCTCCCGTAGAATGGAATATGGGGCAGACTATCACGATCTTGCGACTTTCTACTGGAAGATAGGCGAAAAAGACAAGGCCATTGAAATCGCAAGAGAAGGTCTCAGGAAAGCGACAGGCGGAATGGATGAATTGCGATCCTTTTTGGCAGAGCGCGCCAAGAAATCAGGCGACCGGTCACAATACCTGGAACTCCAGTTCGCACAGGCAACCGATGGTTTGACTGTGGAAAAATACAGGGCCTTTAAGAAAACCTGTAATAAGAATGAATGGAAAGCTTATGAACCTCAACTCCTTGAAAAACTTGAAAAAGCATGGGAACATGAAAGATTAAAGATTCACATGCTCCGCAAGGAATACGATGAGGCCGTGAGGCTGTTGACAAAGATGCGCTATCTGATCTCTCGCTACGGTGTGAGCGACATTGTCAAGATAGCGGCAAGATTGGAACAAAAATATCCGGATGAGATACTTGCCTTCTACATGACCGGCCTCGGCAACCTGAAGCGCAGCAGTGATCGAAAGGAGTATTCCCGCAAAGCCGCCGTAATGGCTAAGGTTCGCCATATGTGGGTTGACGTGATGAAGAGTCCTAAAGAGTGGGAAGATTTTGCACGTAAAGTAAAAACTGCGAACCTGAACCGCCCTGCATTTCAGCAGGAATTTGCCAAAGTCTTGCCTGGGTGGAAAACTCTATAAATAGCCGGCAATTTTTGATAAAGAGCAGGAAAAGCAAGGGGAAAGCAAGGTGTCCTACACATTTGACAAAACTGGCCTGAGATGAGAAACTGGCTCGACAGGTCAAGCTGTATTTGTGCCACCGCTATAGCGGTAAGAAACTAAGGAAAATTGCAGAGCGATTTGGTGTGAGCGAATCAGGGGTAACCCAGGCGAGTCGAAGAATCCGGATAAAGCAGAAGAATGATAAAAAGCTCGGAAACCTTATCACGAAGATGGTGAAGGAACTGCCTTTGTCAAATGTGTAGGTTTGACACCATTTTCTTTCGTTTCTCCCATCACAAAAAGTCTCCCTTTCCTAAAGGGGGATTTAGGGGGATTTCTCCAACCAACCCTTAAATTCAAAGCATTGAAAGATAGGGTGGGGGTGTTCAACTCGACCAAAAACAGAGGGACTGTCATGGCAAAGACCGCATCAGATTTGAAAAAAGCAGGTTGGCCTCGTAAGGAATTACTTAGATACCGTCCGTGGCAGGCCATAGAGCGTTACGGCCGAGACCGTGGCTTAATTGTTCGTCGCGATCGCGCCTTTCAGGTGGCTCGTGAAGCCGCAAAAATCTTGAAAAAACGGTTTGGAGCGACACGTGTGGTGGTGTTTGGTTCGCTTGCACACAGGGTATGGTTCACTCCAAGGTCGGACATAGATCTCTATGTAGACGGCATTCCCGTTGAGGCGTTCTTTCAGGCGGAAGCAGACGTGGAGGCGATGGCATCTGGATTCAAGGTGGATCTGGTTGACTCAAGAGAGTGTTCCCCGGAACTACTGAAACAGATAGATGAGGAAGGAGAGGAACTGTGAAGGGAGAAGCCTTGAAACAGGCCCAGAGGATCCGTGATGAGCTGCGTCAGATTGGCATAATGGTTTCTCATGTTCAACGTGACTGGAGTGAGTTTGTTCGCACTGGACACGATGCGTATTTGAAAGCAGTGGCCTACGACCTTCACGGCTTTTATACTGGACTTGAAAGGATTTTCGAGACGGTGTTCGTCCCGCTTTACTCTCCAGTAACGCCAGGAAACTCCTCGATGAATTCATGCGTTTCAGGCATAGAATACGAAACATATATTCCTTTAACCTGATTCCGGAAAGGGTCAAGAATCTTGTTGAGAAACTTCCTGATGCCTACGATCAAGCTCGACAGGACCTTGTTGCCTTCGCCCAGTTTTTGGAGCAACTATCCTCTGAGACATAAAGAAGGCTATAGCTATGTGTAAACCAATGGGGACGTCCGTAAACCAATGGGGACGTAAACCAATGGAACCAATGGGGACGTCCGTAAATAAATAAGTATCTCGATTATGAGGTGAAGTTATTTACTTATTTATGGACGTCCCGGTTGTCCTCCATAAAACACCCGAACGTCCCATAAAACACCTGGTATTTGAGTTCGATATTAGTCCTGTAGGGAGTCAAGATTTATTGTGCTAGTGATAAAATGTGCAGCCTGTAAAAGAAAGCTATGGAAATATGACAAAATTGGTCAGGGAGAAGTTTTGAGGTGCCATAATGATAGGATTACAAGAAAGTACAAGGTAAAACAAGAAGAAGATAGGATAAAGTGTCTTTGCGGCAAGGATATTGGTATCGATAAACGAAACTATATAAAGATGATAGGAAAGGCATTTACTTATACTGGAACAAAGAGAAACATCTGAGAATTTAATGTGGCAGACAATACTGGATTAGAAAACATGGATGCGGTGAGCAGAGTATGACCAAAAGACTTTTTATTTTCTTGATTTTACTTCTTGCCCTTAGATCTTCAGCGCTCTTCACTCAGGCTTCGGAGGACTTTGAGAAAGAGCTTGAGAATTTTGGAAAAAACTTCGAGCAATTCCTCGAGGACTTACGGAGCCTTCCCGAGAGCGAGGAGTTCGAAAAGCTTGAAAAGGAATTGGACCGTTTGGCAGAACAGTTGAAGCGATCGGAGAAGTCGGCGCGGGAAAAGATACAGAAGGAATTACTGCCCCGGCTGAAAGAAGAGCTTGAAAAGCTCCGAAAACGGTTGTGGAAGTTCGGACGGGAGGAAGAATTGGGGCCTCTGGAAACCCAGATGGAAAACATCGGGGCAATATGATGGCCTTGGATGAAACTAGGGGTCAGGTCTCAACATTTGACAAAAAAGCTGAATAGTCGGGTTTTCGGAGCAATTATCTACTTTTTGGGAGTTGTATATGGAGTTCGACAAGGACAAAGTTGATGAGGAGGCGCTTGCGGTTCTATACTTGACAACTTTCGACGACGGGTACGGTCTTAGAGCCTGGAAAGGTATGGAGTGGGGTGCAAAAGATCTCGCTTGCACAAAAAGGGGTCCATTGGTAATTCCAAGAGCAAGGCAAAGTCGGTGACTTTGACCGGGGAAGGCGCATACTTTGTTTCTGAGTTGGTATTCCCTTGGGCGCCTGAGGTGCAAGCAAGAAGGCAAAATCGTGCAACACACTACACAAAGGGGGAACCTTTTCAGTGTGGATTTAGCGATTTTTCACCAATGTCAGACGGGTGGGTTGCTCTTAAGAGATATCTTGAGAACCGAGAGATAATCAATGAACTGAGAAAATCGTTTGAAGTCGTGGAATATTATCACCTATACGCGTATATTTGAACAGAACACTCTCACTGGAGCGAATGGGTCGGTCATGACCATTTGAATTGGCTAATTGTTATCGTAGTCCAAAATAGCCTTGACTATTGTGTAGTATGGGCTAGAATAGCCATATGCGCTATATTACATCATATGTTCTTGAAGATTTGGCAAAGAAGATGGTTTTCGTGGGCGGCCCCCGTCAGGTGGGCAAAACCACACTTGCCAAAGCTATCCTCTCTGAGGCCTTCCCTGCCGGTCGCTACATGAACTGGGATTTCGATGAAGATCGCCAGGATATTCTACAGAAAAAATGGAGCACGGATAATACGTTGCTCGTATTTGATGAATTGCACAAATTTCCCCGGTGGAAAGGATGGATCAAGGGCATTTACGACGTATTACACGAAATCCATTCTTTTCTCATTACTGGCTCTGCCCGTCTCGACATATATCGTCGGGGAGGCGACTCACTAATGGGCCGGTATCATTACTGGCGTTTGCACCCGTTTACGCTTGATGAAATCCCAAAAGGCATCTCTCCTAAAGAGGCTCTTGATCGCCTTATGACCGTTGGCGGCTTCCCCGAGCCGTTTCTTGACGGAGATGAACGAGCGGCACGGCGCTGGCGACGAGAGCGGTTTGATAGAGTCCTGCGGAGAGTTATAGATCCCATCTCATATTTTAGCCATTTTTTCGAAGCGTAATTGAAGACTGTAAGGAAGTTTGCCATTTTAAGATTCGCTCGCTATCCCTGCAGCCTCCGGCCTGTGGGGCCTACGCCCCGGAGGGCAAGCTGCCGGGAATGCGCTCGCTATTGCGGTTCAACTCTGCAAGAACTCCGTCAATGGGGACATGTAGTTTTTTGTTGGATGAGTTCCGGTCTCCCCTTTGGTTATTCTCTGCACATCCACCCTGTTAAATTTCCCGACCTGCCCGCCCCCTGCCCTACCCTGCTTGGTCAATAGTTTGGTAACTATTTGCGAAATGGTGATGAATCCACTAAAGGCCTACTTTCAGGCTCTTAAGCTTTCACCCCCCGATGCCGATAATACCTATACGGAAACACACAACCATGAAGAAAATCGGCGGGTACGAAGTCATTGAGAAGCTCGGCGAGGGGGGCATGGGCGCCGTGTACAAAGGGCGCCAGGTGTCACTCGACCGCCCAGTTGCCATCAAGGTCCTGTCGGAGAAACTGGCGGACGTCGACGACGTGATAGAGCGTTTCAAACGCGAATCGCTCATTATCGCCCGCCTCAACCACCCCAACATCATCCACGTAATCGAGCGAGGGATTACACCCAGCGGAAGGCCTTATTTTGTCATGGAGTATGTGGAGGGAACCGATCTCGCCCAGGTTATCAGAGAAGGGAACTCCGACACCAACCTAAAGTCGGACGTGATCATTCAGGTATGCAAGGCCCTCTCTTATGCGCACAAAAACCGAGTTATCCACCGGGACATCAAACCCGCCAACGTGCTGATCGACACCGAAGGGAACGCGCTGGTTCTGGACTTCGGTATTGCCAAGTTCTTCGGGAGTGGTGGGTACCAGACACAGGCTGACATGGTCATGGGAACCATGGAGTACATGTCCCCCGAACAGCAGATCGACACCAGCCGAGTCACCGCTGCGAGCGACCTGTATTCGCTCGGGGCCGTCATGTATGAACTGTTCACCGGAGTCAAACCTTTAGAACGCTTCAAACGCCCCTCTGAGATCGACCCAACTATTGCCCAGCCTCTCGAACAGGTGATCCTTCGTTGCCTGGAATCCAACCCAGAGGATCGTTTCGCTTCTGCCGACGAGATAAAAGATCGTCTTCTTAAACTGCTTCAGGGCGCACACCTGCCCAGCGACCAAAAGGAGCGGGCCAGGCGGGTACTGGCGAAAGTGGAGGAGAAGTTTGCACTGCTCGACGTCATCAAGGAGGACCGCTACGGTGCGGTTTATCTGTACGAGGATAAGGTGGACCACAGACTTCTGGTGATCAAGAAGCAGACCAATACAGGTGCAGGCCTTAGCGAGGCAAGGCTGCTGACCACCCTCAAACACAAGAACATCGTCAACATCCTCGGCGCCTCCGGAAACGAGCGGCTCTTCATCATCGTTATGGAGTACGTGAGCGGTGGAAGCCTGAAAGACCGCCTGATCCGACCCCTTCCCCTCAGAGACGCAGTGCGCACGGCACGGGAGATCTGCGAAGGCCTTTCTTTTGCATACAAGAACAGGATCGTACACGGTAACCTCAGACCCAGCAACATCCTGTTGAGTGAGTCCGGAGAGGTAAAGATTACCGACTTTGGCCTCAACGAACATTATGCCTCCGCGGAAGGGGATGAGAATTGGTACAACGTAGGCGAGGAGCCCAGGTCGCCCCGTGCCGACATCTTTGCAGTAGGCATGATCTTTTACCAGATGCTGACAGGCTCGCTGGCAGTCTGGAACAAGGCCCAAATCGTCTCCCACGTCAACTTCAACCGGCTTCCGGTCAAGTTGCAGGAGATCGTCACCCGGATGCTTTCGCGCGAGCAAGATGCCAGGTACGACAGCTTCGACCAGGTGATTGCGGAGATAGATGAGCTTCTGGCCGTCTATGAAAAAAGATCAAAGCGGCCTGCGGTGGCGGCAACACCGGGGAGAGCCGCTGCACCTCCACAAAAGGTAGCGAGGAGACAGCTCGTCCAGACCATTCTGCTCCTTGCCCTGCTCCTTGTCACGGCCTTGGTGTACCTCGATCACGCAGATTATATCAAGATATACATAGATGCACTCCTGCCCCTCTGGG
>JAQYWL010000505.1 GCA_030145035.1 Desulfobacteria bacterium
ATGAATCCCTGCTTTCCGATAATACTTCCGTGATTAGCCCGCCGCAGGGTCGCAGTGAGCAGGCAGTCCATCTGCGTTCCATCTTTCCAGCGAAACTTCACCTCAAAGTCTCTCACTGATCCCTTCTCTTCTATCTCCTGCTCAAACCGGTACCTGTCATCAGGGTTCATACATATCTCTTCGATGTCCAGACGCATCATCTCTTCTCTTATATAGCCAAAGAGGTCGAGGGAAGACTGGTTGACGTCAATTGCAACGTTAAGTATCTTATCTTGTACCATCTTTTTACCATAAAGAGATTTGAGAATTGCAACGTTATTTTGCAATTTTTGTAACTACTTTCCATCCAGAAACTCCCCCTCCCCTCGCGGGCCCGCCCTGTCGCGACGGCCTATTATGAGCCAGCACGCCACCTGATCCAGGTCTGGGCCAGGGAGGGGGTTGGGGGAGGGAATTTGGGTATTTCCGGATGGGCACTAACTAGGCTGCACGGCGGAAAGCCTGTTCAGTTGCGTCGCGAATTTCATCCGGAGTAAATGGTTTGCGCAGGTAATCGATAGCCCCCAATCTACCGGTTTCCACAGCCGACTCTATGCTGGCATATCCGGTAATAATAATGACCGAGGTGTCTGGATCCTTATCACGAATAGCCTCCATAAGCTCCAAACCTCTTACCTCCGGAATTCTCAAGTCTAACAGAACAACGTTGTAGGCTGTTTCTTCAATTTTTTGAAGAGCCTCGTTCTTGGTGACGGCCTGATCTACATGGTAACCCGTCTTGGAAAGTATTTTCCTGATATTGTTACTGATAGCCACTTCGTCGTCGATAACCAATACGTCTTTGTAGGCAGGCTCTGGCATAACTTCGGGGTAGATTGGTATGGGCTCAGCCTCTTTTTCCTTCAGTCGAGCAACGTCTCTCTTTAGTTCCTCATAAGACTTCAGCTCCTCATAAGGGATAAAAGAGATACCATCACGATGCAAGTTCTGAACATATTCGGGACCGGTTATCGAGACCACCTCTTCGTAATTGAAGGGATGATCTATGCCGATTAGTCTTTTTGCATCAAACGCTTTTTCTATCCCGGCAGCCTTTTTCTTTCTTGCCTTTTTTTCAGGACATTCCCCGGTCTTAGTACCCGCCTTACATGTATGCATTAACTTTTTGAATATTTTGCACACCTTCGCTCCCACTTCACAGAAATTCTCCAGAGGTTCTGGTGCTGGCATTTCAACAACCGGCATATCCGAAGGGCCAAGCATCCTGGCATACTCTTCACCGGTATATTTCGCCACCTCATCTCTGTCAAAAGGCATATCAACATCTATGATATCAACACCTTCTCTTTCTTTTTCTTCTTTTTCCGCAGCAGAGACTTCAACTGTAATATCAATAGCCTCTCTCTCTTTTTCCGCAGTAGGGGCTTCAACCAATTCCCCTGCCAGGGCCCGTTCCACCTTAGATCTTAACTCATCCGGGGTGAATGGCTTGGGGATGTAGTCCACGGCTCCCAACCGCATTGCTTTCAGTGCTGTATCGGTGGTTGCATAGGCTGTAATCATCATAACCTTGGTAAGTGGCCATTGGTCCTTAACAAGTTTCAAGAATTCAAGGCCATTCATTCCTGGCATGACGACATCGGAAATAAGAAGGGAATACGCTTCCCTGGCCATTTTTTCCATGGCTTCTTCCGCACTTACGGCATAACTTACCTCATAATTACTTTTGGACAGGACCTTTTCCATGTTTTGACAGATTCGCTTTTCATCATCGACTACCATAATCTTGGGTGTTGTTTCCATTTTTTCCTCCTTTCATTTAGGTGAATTGTTAATTACTTTGGCTCCGCTTCGTCCGACTTAGGCGGAGTTGAGTGGTTGAGTCGTCAAGTAGTATTGCATCTAGCCATCAGGACCTGTTTGTCAACTGAACATAGCAGGTTGTGTGCCAAAAGAATTCAAATCACATAACCTTTAGATATCTTTGAAGAAAATTTCATGCGTAGGATTAACGCAAAAGATGAAGTGTATAAGAAAAATATACACCTTGGTATACGGAGGGGTATTAACGGAGTGACCTTAAGTAGGCGAGATTAGGGATTGATTATTGATGTAAAGCTGAAAATTCAACGGGTGTATAGAAAAAATATACAGTGTATAAGCTCAGAAAAGTGCGAAAAGTCTATCTTTTCAATAAATCCGGGTAAATCGACAATCGTGCGAGTTTTCTGGATGCCCGCCTGCGCGGGCATGACGGGGAACTTGGCACAATCGTCATTCCCGCGAAGGCGGGAATCCAGGAGTCATTGCCGCCCCGACTTATTGAGATGTTACAATTCCGATACGTCCAATTACCGAGAAGAGCCCAACCTCCTGTTTCTGCTTGATTTACTATCAAGCGGGAGACTAATGCCGTGTTTTTTCATAAGATTCTGAAAGTTGGTTCTTTGGAGTCCCACCTTTTTTGCTGCACGGGTAACGGTCCAGTTACTTTGCATCAGGGCATTCAGAACGAAATTCTTTTCAACCGTGCTAACCGCTTTCTGCCTGATCTCCTTCTTGATTCTCTTGAGTTCTTCATTGGTTGAAGGAACGCGTTCAATCAACTGTTCAATATCATCTAAGAAGGGGAGCTCCTTTGGGCTGATTTGCTCTTTTTCGCAAAGAATGATCGCTCTTTCAGTCACATTTCTCAATTGCCTTACGTTTCCGGGCCAGTCATATCGTCTTAATCTATTCACTGCGTCGTTGTCAAAACCTGCGATATTCTTTCCCAAACTGCGGCTGAACTGCCTCATGAAATGATATGCGATGGGCAAGATATCCATTTTTCTTTCCCTTAATGGAGGCATAATTATGGGGTATACGAATATTCGATAATAGAAGTCCTCTCTGAAAGAACCCCCGGATACCATTTCCTTAAGATCCTGATTGGTGGCAAGTATTAGGCGATTGTCCACCTTTTGTGGGGATGTGCTACCCAGAGGTAAAAACTCGCGCTCCTCTAAGAAGCGAAGAAGTTTGGCCTGAACTTTTAGTGAGATATTACTTATCTCATCCAAAAAAACGGTTCCTCCATCCGCTAAGTTGAAAATACCGGGTTTGTCTTTATGTGCCCCGGTAAATGCTCCTTTGGTATGACCAAACAGCTCACTCTCCAAAAGGTTGCTTGATAAGGTCCCGCAGTCAACGGCAAAAAAGACCTCGTCTTTCCTTCTGCTATTGGCATGTATTGCCCGTGCGATCAATTCTTTTCCTGTTCCGCTCTCACCACAGATAAGAACCGTAGAATCTGTTGGTGCCACTTTTTTCACCATATCGATAACTTTTCTTATCTTAGGACTCTCTCCTATGAGTTGGTGAGAAAATGATTTTAAATCTCCTTTTTGTTGCCTCAGTTTTCGGTCTTGGAGTCGGATTTCTCTTTCAGTCACGGCTTGACGGACAATAGCGCGAAGCTCATCTGGCGTAAACGGTTTTGGAAGGTAGTCAAAGGCCCCCATTTTCATTACCTCGACGGCAGAAGAAACGCTGGCGTAGCCAGTAATCACAATAACTATCGTGTCAGGATGGCCCTCTTTCACACGACGAAGTACTTCCATGCCGCCAAGGCTACTCATTTTCAAGTCAGTTATTATTACATCAAACCCTTTCTCTATATAGATTGGGGCTGTGTATGGTCGCGGCCAGGCCGGCAGATCGTAGTTCCAGTAGACGATCTTGAGATTATTGGGTAATAGGTCCATAGCTTCGGGGTGATGTTCCAGCATGTCGCTCCAAAGCATAGGATTAGGGCCTCTGGCTGCCACTCTTTTAGCGATTTCGCCCACGTGATCGACATAAAGTCGTGAGACCCCCAGCTTTTCTTTCTTCGCTTTACAACGCGGGCATCGGCCGAGCATTCGACTCTCGTCGCCGCCGAGATGCCACTGCTTGATTTCGGGAAAGGCTTCCAGGTAGTCTTCAACAAAATCCATGTATAAGTCAGCTACCTTGGGGTTGGTCGGGCAAAATTGCTGAATATGGTCC
>JAQYWL010000008.1 GCA_030145035.1 Desulfobacteria bacterium
CCCTCGCGGGATACCCCCCACCCCCCGGGCGCAGTCCAGGGCAAGCGATCCGGTCGGAATAACCGGGATGTCCGCAACCACCTGGCTGCCCAACTTCATGATGGAACCCTTGCCGAACTGGCGTTCTATCTGCCCCATGGCCAGTTCGACCGCCTTCCCCTTGTCCATGGATATGCTGCCCATAAGTATCCCCCCTTCTCTTAATTGCGGATTGCGGATTGCGGATTCTTTCCTGAAATCCAAAATCACCAAGTTCCAGAAATCCCAAGTCATTTGATTAGGTCTCAGCACCTAATGATGTTCAGACAATAATTTCCAGATTCTCACGCACATCAAGTTTGTTGGTTCTATTGGGTTCATCGGGTTAGTTTAAACACAAGAAACTCAACAAACGCACTCAAGATGAGGTTTTCGTCAAATCCGCAATCCAAAATCCAAAATCCTATAGTGCCACCTCTGCCAGTTTGCTATAGACTGCGCCGCTGGGGCGTAGATCACTTTGAAAAAGGACTACCGACTGCGCCGTGAAAGACTCTGTTCGAAACTCTCCCAATGCTTGCAATGCCTTACTCAGCTTGGCCCGGTCCAGACGACCTTTGACGCGGCCTAGGGTGAGATGTCCCTTGAAAGGTCGCTTCTCCTTCGGGAACCCAAGGCCGTTGAGCTGGGATTCTATATCCCTTTGTAGGGCACGCACGACCTCTACGTCCCCGGATAGCCCTACCCAGACAACGCGCGGACGCTTGAGGTCCGGAAAAACACCAATGCCCTCCGCTCTCAGGGTAAAGTGCGAAAAGGCCCTAGTTGCTCGCTCCATGGCGGCGTGGATATTCTCTACATCATGCCTGTCAATATCTCCCAGGAACTTCAGGGTCAAGTGCATGCCTTCTTTACGCACCCATCTGATCTTAAGACCTGATCCCCGAAGTGTGTCCTGTGCCTTCTCAATGGCTTGGAGAACAGGTTCCGGCACATCGATGGCTATGAAAGCCCGTATCTTTTCACGCATGTTCTTCGATTTGGGATTTCGGAATAAAATCGCGAAGCGATTTTATGTGCTCTCGTATCTGCATGAGGGCTTGCTCTGAAGCCTTCTGTTTGATCTCTCCCCGACTACCTTCAAACAGATATTTCCAACACTCCACATCCTCGTTCCAGGCCAGGGCCAAGTGAACCGTGCCCACGGGCTTGTCAGGTGTACCGCCTGTGGGACCGGCAATCCCGCTGACCGCTAGGCCCAGGTCAGTCCCTGACAGCCGTTTGATTCCGGCTGCCATGGCCCGGACGCACGCCTCGCTCACAGCCCCGTGTTCTTTGATCACCTGCTCCGGGACTCCCAAGAGTTCAATCTTGGAGCGGTTGCTGTAGGTCACCACTCCCCTTTCCAGATAATCCGAACTGCCGGAAATGTTGGTCAACCGGTGGCAAATCAACCCCCCAGTGCACGATTCGGCCACTGCAACGGTCATCTTCAGAGAAAGCAGCAGCCTCGCCACTTCCTGTTCCAGGGGATTATCCTGCATCCTTTGATCCAAGATCTAAAGAAAACCAATAATGATTCTCAAGATCACATTGGCATAAATGCCTGCAAGGACGTCATCGCAGACTACACCCCACCCACCCGGCAATTTCGTTTCCAGCCTCCTGATGGGAAAGGGCTTGGCAATATCGACAAGCCTGAAGAGAAAAAAACCGATGACCACACTCCTAGCGCTCCAGGGAATGAGAAACAAGGTGACCAGCAACCCTGCCATCTCATCAATAACAATGAAGCCGCTGTCTTTCTTCTTGAATACTTTTTCTGCCTCACCTGATATCCATACGGCAAATCCCGAAAATACCGCTATGACTAGCAGGCCCTGAAATGGGCCAAACATGGAAATGACATAACAGAGAGGAATCGCAATCAGGGTGCCAAACGTCCCCGAGGCAATGGGAATGTATCCTGCATAACAACCTGTTGCCAACAGAACCACACATTTTTCTCGAATCCTACGCAACGCCTTGCCACCAGCCCTGGTTCTCCTTGCACGCACATCCTTCAATCGTCAATTGTCAATCGTCAATCCTACGCCGTCTCCTTCACAATAGTCTCATACACCACCTTCAGAGGTACGTTCTTCTCCAGGGCAATCTTTTTGCAGTCCTCATATTCAGGTACCACAGAAACCCTGCCTGTGGGACCTGAAACCTCCTTTATACGCACCTTGCCATAGGAGGTAGTGGCCTCTTTGACCTTTCGTGGGAGCTTTGATCGCTCCGTCCGGTAATGCCGCACCCCGGTGGCCGTGGTCTCTAAAAGAATCCGGCGCACTACGGTCTCTCGATCAGTCTCCTTGCATATAACCTGCACCATGGTCCCGGGTCGGTTTTTCTTCATAAAGACCGGGATCAAGACCACATCAAGAGCTCCATCTTCAAAGATTCTTTCCATGACAAAGCCGAATATCTCGGGATTCATGTCATCGATGTTGGTCTCAACGACTGTCACGCAATCTGCCTCACACGCAAAATCGGGCTCCCCCAGCACAACCCTGAGCAGGTTTGGCATTTCTTTCAAATCACGGCCCCCCACGCCGTAACCGACCTGTCGAATCAGCATTTTGGGCATCGGTCCAAAATCTTGACAAAGCGTTGTAAGAATCGCAGCGCCGGTGGGTGTAACCAGTTCGTTGGAAACTCCCGTGCCGTAGACCGGCACGCCCTCAAAGAGGGCCAGGGTGGCAGGGGCCGGCACTGGAAGTCTCCCATGCTGGCAGCTCACAAACCCTTTGCCCACTGGAATCTCTGAAGCGGAAATCTTGCCAATGCCAAGCCATTCCACACCAAGAGCAGCCCCCACGATATCAACAATAGCATCTACACCGCCTAATTCATGAAAATGGACACTCTCTTTGGGACAGTTGTGGATAGACGCCTCAATCTCGGCCAACCTGCCAAAGATCTTAAGACTTGACCCTTTTACCGTATCCGGCAAGCCACTCTTGTCGACAAGCGACCTTATGTCTTGATAATTCCTGACTGGTTTGTCTCTATCGGCAACCACGACTTTTACTTGTCTGCCGTGAATCCCCATACGGGCCGCCGTGCTGATCTCCAAATCAAAGGCCTCAAGGGGCATGTTGCGGACATTCTCTTCAATAAAATCCCCTGGAACCCCCAGGTGAATCAAGGCCCCAAGAATCATGTCGCCGCTGATCCCGGCAAAACAGTCAAAGTAGGCGATCTTCATTCCCATCCATATCCTGCACGTGGTCCCGAGCTTGGCGACCAGCTATTGCAATCCGAATTTTTTGATTTCTTAACACACCACGCCGTGGGAGTCAAAAACCCTTCTGTCACCATCGAAACCGATCAGGTCCTCACGGCAGCAGCAAGGTTGGTGTACCGGGACCACCCGACCTCCAAGCTTTCGTAGCAACTTAAACCATTCCTTTATATAATAGGTGCAACTACCTGCCTTGGTGATAGTTTTCGAGAAGCTGTCGCAGATTCTAACGTATTAAACTTGTCTTGCTTTCTTGGCATGAAGCTGTATGATCTCAAGGAGGAGTTCTACGGACTTTACCATGTCATCCAGCCGAATCGACTCTCGCACCGTGTGCATGTCCTTCATTCCCGTGCCAAGGACACCCGTGACAATCCCATGGCCAAAGAATATGTTCGCATCGCTGCCGCCGCCGCTGGTCTTGGTTTTCATGTAGCGTCCCAGGCTGGACGCGGCCTCCTTTGCCAGGGTAACAGCAGCATGATCCTCGGGAATCTTCAAGTTTGAAAAATCCTGTCGAACTGCCACTTCCACCCTTGGAAGTCCGTCATCCGAGGGAAACGCCTCTTTGTAGTTTGAGACTTGACGTTCAAAACTCTCAACAATCTTTTGTGTCTCTTCCTCCAGTTTGTCCGGGCTATGGCTGCGGACCTCGCCGGCCACGGTCACAAGGCAAGGGACAATATTGGTGGCTTTGCCGCCTTCGATCAGCCCGATATTGGCTGTGCTTTCCTCATCAATACGGCCAACGCGTATCTCTGAAATCGCCCGGCTGGCCAGGTGTATGGCGTTGATCCCTTTTTCAGGCGCCGCCCCTGCATGCGCATCCCGCCCATGGACCTTGAACTCAATGTGATTGGCAGCAGGGGCCCGGGTCACAATCCCCTCTGTGTCGGTGGCATCCAGGCTGTAACCGTATTGGGCCTTTATCAGCGAACAATCAAAATTCTTGGCCCCCAGAAGACCAACCTCCTCGCAAATAGTTACGACTACCTCTAAGGGACCCCACAGAAGTCTCTTTTCCCGGAGTATCTTGATGGTTTCAATAATAACGGCCAGGGCCGACTTATCGTCAGCCCCAAGGATGGTGGACCCGTCACTTGAAAAAGTGCCATCCGAAAAAAAGACCTTGATCCCCTCGCCCGGCTGGACTGTATCCATATGGGCATTGAGCAGCAGCGGGACAACGTCCGCCCTGGCCCCCTTGAACCTGGCGATCAGGTTGCCGGTATCACCTCCCACCTTAGGACCCGCCCCATCGATCAGTACCTCCGCCCCCAGGGATTCAAAGATCCCCTGTAAGGTTTTCGCAATTGCCCCCTCTTTTTTTGAAACACTGTCTATATGAATCAGGGTCTTAAAAAGATCACCCAAGCGCTCGTGATTCACCATGCCATCTCTACCCTTTCACCAGGAATCGTTATTGGTTATTGGTTATCGGTCATTCGTTATTCGTTGCCTGTAAGCGGATTCTTTTTCTTCCCCCTTTAATTCCGCATTCCGCATTCCGCATTCGAACATTGTGCTCATACAAAATCGTTGACAGCCCCAGCAATGATTAATATAAAAATTATTTCGGCTGCGGAAGTGGATAGCTCACTGGTGGGGCTCCCGGACTTCAAATCCGGTGTGGGGCGCTGAAACCGTCCCGGGTGGGTTCGATTCCCATGCACTTCCGCCAATTTTATTAATGGACTCAATAGATTAATCCACCCGTAAAGCCACAAATCCTATTACACGACTACTACAACAACATCCCCAACTACGCAACCTCTTCTTCAACCGGCGAAAATCTCTGCTTGGAATACCAGGGCTTGGTTCCCGCATAGTTTTCCTTGCATATTCAAAATAAGCCTGATATTCTTCAATACTATACAATATTACCCCTGGTATTTTTAATAACAATTTCTAATGACAATGGACCAAGTCACATTTCAAGTCCTGGCAAGGCATAATCCATGGCTTCTCGATCGGTCGTCGTGGCCAAGTACCGCTCGCAGTCATCTGCCCGCCCGGTTTGTGTCCAGGCATCTCAATGTGCCTCTGCAATGCGCAAACAACAAGATATTGTTGCTGGTGGGGCCGAGATAATCAGGCAAATCGACTCTCATCTGGCGCCACTTGGCTGAACTGCCCGACCCTTTCCCTGCTCATTAACTGTGAGGAACATTCCTGTCGGCAGTTATGCGAATCAGCGGCCTTATTCCTGAACAGTGTGGATGAAATTGCCAGGCCCGTACCCGGATTGTTTTTTGAGGAGATCCAACACCTGCCGGAGGCAGGACTTTTCCTTAAGGCCCTAGTGGACTTGAAACCAGGGGCGCCAATCTATGTTACCGGATCATCCAGCTATCACCTCCGGAGCAAAACAAGGGAATCTCTGGCAGGTCGAGTATCACGGCACCTGCTACTCCCCTTCGGAGTGGCGGAGTTATGGCAGGCCGGGCTGCCCCCGCTGATCGAGGAAGAAATCGCCAGAGATACCTGGCAACATCTGCTCTTATGGGGTGGATATCCCGAGGTGGTGCTCAACAAGAATAAGGAGGAAATCCTTGCCCAACTGGTGGAGGCGTTTGTCCTCAGAGATGCCTCCGATCTTTATCGGATCAGACGCCCGGAGGCATTCAGAAAGCTTCTCTCGTTGGCCGCCTCCCAGATCGGCAATATGGTCAACTTCTCTAACTGGGCCGAAAACCTGGCCATCAGCGTCAACACCGTGATTGAATATGTGAATATCCTGGAAGAAAGCCATGTGCTCAAACTTGTCCACCCATTTGTCGGCGGAAAACGGGCGGAAATCACCTCCACGCCGAAGATCTTCTTCTTGGATAATGGCCTGCGCAACTTATTATTCGGTGGTTTCGCCCCCGTTAATCAGCGGGCTGACTGCGGTGCGCTGACGGAAAACCTGGTTCTTACCGAGCTATGCAAGCACACCCATCCTCTTCTGCATACTATCTCGTTTTGGAGATCCAGTTCAGGCGCGGAAGTTGACTTTGTCATCCGAACGCAAGACAGACTGTTTGCCGTGGAAGTCAAGGCCGGCCCACTCAACAGGCCAAAAGTCAGTCGTTCCCTCAGAAGCTTTATTGCGGCATACCGCCCGGATACAGTGTTGATATTAAATGACACCCTTGTTGATTCATTGCAAATACAAGGCTGCCCGATCATTTTTGAAAAGCTTGTCCGCACACATCTGAACCTGCGTGAATGCATGAGTAAAGAGTAAAACCTTTTCGTGCAAATTTCTTCCTGCTTCTACTATCCACCTCCCTCCTGAAAAAAGTTTACCAGCTTCACAAGCGTGTCCATCTTGCAGTATTCCAACAATCTGGCATTAAGCTTGTCACGTCGTGATTTGGATGTCTCCGGGCTGATGGC
>JAQYWL010000486.1 GCA_030145035.1 Desulfobacteria bacterium
ATAGTCGGTGAATTAATACCTCAATTGGAAGACTCAATTGATGATTATTTCTCTTCCCAACCATATTCGGACCTGAGTTATGCGATTCTCGACCTCCTTCACCCAAGAGTAATTGCAGCGGCTTATGCACATTTTAAAGGAGGTCGCTTTAGAGACGCAGTTTTAAATTCCGTTGTCGCTGTCTTCGACTTAATTCGAGAACGAACCGGGGTAGATAAGGATGGCGCCGAACTTGTAGCAGAGGTGTTTTCGCTGCAAAGACCACGTCTTGTGTTTTCGACCTTAGACAATGAATCGGGGCGTAATGACCAAAAAGGTTTTATTCAAATTCTTCAAGGTGTCTATCAAGGTGTCCGAAACCCGAAAGCACATACTTTGACCATTAATCCATCTCAGAATGTAGCTGCACAATATTTGGTTTTCTCCAGCTTATTGTGTCGCAGGGTTGAGGAAGCGAAGATGCCCGAAACCATTGGCTAACCCGCTGGTGGAGGAGGACTGGCATTACGCTGCCGCTCCATGCCAGCCTCTCACCAGCAACGTTATGTGGCCTGGAGATCTCATAAAGGATGGTCTATGAAGAACCAGTACTTCGGAGATATCAACGACTATAGGAAGTATGGGCTACTTCGGGTGCTCGTTCCCAGTGCAGGGCTTTCAACCATAGTCGCTTGGATGCTGACTTCCGATGATGGGAAGAGCGACGGGCGAAAGATCGCATACTTGGACCAGCCCGAGCGTTGGCAAGCCTTCGACAGTGATCTTTTTGACTTTTTGCGCAGCACTGTGATTGACCGGTCTTTGCGAAGTATCAACGAAATCCAGAGCAGTGGACTACTCCTTGGGTGTCGGTTCCACTCGAAATCGATAGATGGCTCAATCGAGCGCCGAGAAGCGTACTTCCAGAAGCTATGGAAAATGGCGGGTTCTCCCGGTCTCGTGTTCTTTGATCCCGACAATGGTTTTGAGGTGCCCTCCGTTAGGAGAGGTTGTCGCAGGGCACCCAAGTACCTCTATTGGTCTGAATTCCGCGAGGGGTTCAGCCAGGGACACTCCTTGTTGATATTTCAGCATTTCCGTCAAGGTCAGCGAGCCGACGTAATGGTCTCATCCTTGGCCAGAAAGTGCGCCAGCACGGCAGAGGTTCCGTTGGTTATCGTCCTTTGGGCCTCACCCGTTGCATATTTTCTTGTTCCTCAGCAGTCCCATAGGATGCAACTAGAATCTGCAAGTCGGCGCGTCGCTGAGGTGTGGAAGGATCAGATTACATGGTGGAAGATTGAAGCCACATAACCAGGCGCTTGAGCTAACGGGTAGAAGCGCCAGAGTATTTTGCTGACATCCAGCCCCCGTAGCTCAGCTTTTCGTTAGGCATGAGACATGAGGAGGTCATAAATTGCTGGATGAAGTGACACTATGGTTTATCAATGGATGTAGAATAGCGGAATAAGCTTATCACAATAGCAAGGAGAATGAAAACATAAGGGAGCAATAATATGTACAAGTACGTTGATGGCAATAGAATTGTCCATAGCACCTTAGAAAGTGGAAGGGATCTGATTGTCAAAGACCAATGGAAGAGAGAATATCATTTCAAGATAGCATCGTTTCCAGTACCCACAGGACTGGCATCAGAAGCAATAGAAGTCAAAGAGGATAGATCGGTTGGATATATATTCAACATCCTATCAGATTCCGATACAGATGCGAAACTTGCCGAAGAAAAGCTCATAAAAAAGATCAAAAGAGGGATCAACCGGCGCCACCTGAAAAAACAAAATGGCAAGTGGGAAATCGGTGGAAGGAACATGCTTCGTGGTAGGATAGAGTGGAATGATGATTTTTCTGACACTGAATACGACAGGGTTTTTGTAATCGATGGCGAGAGGATCACAATGGAACAATTTGGACGATTGTTTGAACCCTGGGAAGGATGGCACTTCCAATTCAAGATCATAGATCGTTGCGATGATGATGCGTAAGGCCATGTAGCACAAACACGCTTACAAATATGGTGACTCTGATCGGCGCTTTTGCCTAACGAGGGGCTTGAGCGGACGGGAGTAAGCCGGATTGCTTTTTGGCGAGCGTTGTAGACCCGCCGCTCAGCCCAGGTGTTACGTGCTAATGGCAATCCATGTTAGTTCGCATAAAGGAACTTAATGGATCTAAAAGAAAAAATCTCAATTGATACTCCAGATTACACATCGTGCATTAATCGGTTTCGAACGATAACGGCGCCGAAATATTCTTCAACAGCTTTTCCAAATACCGGGGTTGAATTTGAATATCTTATGATCAGATTGTTCGAGTTGTCTGGTTTGCAGGTTTGCTATCCGACAAGTAACAAGACCGAGCAAATTGATGGCTTTGTTTATTTGAATCAAATTCCATTTATGGTTGAGTCAAAAAAATATTCGACAAAGATTGATATTGAGCCTATAGCAAAATTAATGGCAAGAATGCAAACACGCCCTTCCTTTACAATGGGGCTGATTATATCGTTATCAGGTGTTACTACTGCGTCTTTAGAATATATGAAGTACTTGCAGCCCAAAAATATAATTATTTTTCAGGGATCAGAAATAGAAGAGGCAATCAAAAATGCAAATAATGCGAATTTGCTTTTCAGAGGTCTTTTGGAAAAGAAATTTCAAGCTCTCGTTGAAAAAGCCTTGTTTCAATATCACTTAAGTGCATTTTTGGAGGATATCAAATGAAATACATTGTCACGGAGGGGACATTTGACTCCTTTGTAATTTCAAATCTATTCAAAGATGAAATCAAGAATAACTCTTGGATGGTTGTCCCTATCGGAGGAGGACTATCTGAAGCAGTTTCACTGGCAGAATCTCTTGCATACAGACATAAAGACGGAAGGATACTTCTTATAGTTGATTCGGATGGTGATATTGACAAAGATAATTTCAATGTTAAGAGGATTAAATCTAGATTAGACGAGTATGAAAATATTCAA
>JAQYWL010000413.1 GCA_030145035.1 Desulfobacteria bacterium
GAGATTGGGTTGGACTCCCAGACGCGCCAACAAACGAGCAAGAGGGTTGAGTATGACGTCTGCCCAACTTTTCACCCAACCCGTGAGTGTCCAGTATTCACGGTCTATCCTTGAAGATGTTTGATCTTCACTCATGTCCTTAGACCCCTCCAGGCTTAATCCTCTCTTTTACCCATCATTCCAATATCCCAATTGCGGCCTCCGGCCGGTGGGGCCTACGCCCCGGAGGGAGCGAAGGTATTTTCGGCATCCTTCATTTTCGCCATAAAGTAGTTTACACTTTTTTTCAACACTCCAGGTTTCGGTGTTCAGGTTTCAGGTTTCAGGTTTCAGGTTTCAGGTTTCAGATGTAGCGTTTCTTGCTCCTGACACCTGACACCTGACACCAAAAAGTACGAACAAAAGAATTTATCTCTTGGCACCGGCATTCTTGAAAAGTGTAAACCGAGGAATGAAGGATGCCATTTTTTCTATCACAAAATCGGATAAATATCAAGGTCAAGCGGCTTCTTCGCCCTGTTGAAATTGGGCAACAGAGACGGATGCTTATAAAATCGTGTGAATCATTTCAGCCCATCCACTTGGGCCGGCTTTATCTGAACAGATAATGGGTTCGATTCCCTGGATGTGTTCCCATTCTCCCGTCTTTTTCCTGATTACAATGGGCATGTCCACATGTCTGAACATGGGGATATCATTGGCGCTGTCTCCCAGTCCGGCAGCCCAGATTCTCTTGTCTGGGTACGTATTAGCATAGACCTTTCTTAGAACCTGGACCGCCGTTCCCTTGTCGTTTCGTCCAATCATATGGTAAAAACGCCCTCCTCGGGTGATCCTTAGCCCCTTTTTTTGTAAGAGGTTTTCAAGGAGACGGAATTTAGCCGACGTGTCAGAGAAGATGAAGGGTTCTGAATACTCACGCCTTGCGGCCAATGAGGCCTCTTCAGGGGGAAGCCCTGTGCAAGCGGCAATCTCCTCAATGGTCATCTCGCTGAATCCCTTCATGCGAAAGTTCTTCTTTTTGATTTCTTTCCAAACAGTGCACAAATCAGCATAGGGCACACCCAACTCCACCACATGGTATGGCCCTTTTTCGACAAAGTTTACACCCCTTAAGTCGAAGGCACGACTTGGGATAAAAACAGCCCCACCGTTTTCTACGATGAACGGGTCGCTAAGGCCCATCCGCCTGCGATAGACCTCGATTTCGGCCCGCGTCTTGCTGCTGCAAATGATGACCGGGATAGACCTTGACCTGAGCTGGTCCAGGGCGGGCCGGGCTTCTTTGAAATCATAAGTATCATGATCGATCAGCGTGCCATCCAGATCGGTGAAAATGAGTATTTGTTTCATACCTGGGTTGAGCGGTTCAACGTTCACGGTTCCCGGTTGAAGAGCCCTAACTGGCTGTTAGCAAAGTTCAGGTTTCAGGTTTCAGTGTTCAGGTTTCAGTGTTCAGGGTTTTGACACCTGACACCTGACACCTGACACCTGATGGGTGAAAGAGGCCAATCTGAGCATTGTGTTATAAAGTTAAGGATATCAGTAGACTATAACCTTTGAACCTTGAACCCTGAACCTGGAACCGATCACTTTAGGTCATAGTCAAACTTCGGATATGCCATATTAACATTATTCGGGTGGTTGCCCCTTGTCAAGTTGACGTAGTTCAGGATGTGTAGTATAAATCAAATTTAAGGGCTTTGCTCTAATCTGCTTCAGATTGGTTCAAGGTTACAAGGGGGTTCCGGCATGCACATAGAGGAGAATCCAAACGACGTACGGGCTGCCGACTTGGTTGTGGGAATTCCGTCGTACAATGAGGCAAAGCTGATTTCTTATCCTACGCAGATGGCAAGCGAAGGCCTCATTAAGTATTTTGGGGACAAAAACAGCGTTGTTATTAACTGTGACAATAACTCCCCGGATGGCACCCGCGACGCCTTCATGAATACTCCCACCGAAGTTCCTAAGATTTACCTGTCAACACCGCCGGGCGTGAAAGGGAAAGGAAACAACCTCAGAAACCTTTTCAAAAAAAGTTGCGATTTAGGTGCACAGGCTGTCCTTGTGGTGGATGCAGATCTCAAGAGCATAACACCACGGTGGATAAAGAATCTGGGAGAACCACTTTTTGAAGACTTTGGATTTGTAGCACCCCTCTATGTTCGGCATAAGTATGATGGGACCATTACCAACAACATTGCCTATCCGATGACACGTTGCATCTACGGCCGCAGGGTTCGTCAACCGATTGGGGGGGACTTCGGCTTTTCAGGCGAACTGGCCGAAATCTATTTGAAGCAAGGGGATTGGACACCAGCCGTGGTTGAATTTGGCATTGATATTTGGATGACCACCACGGCCATGTGTCACGACATACCAATTTGCCAGTCTTTCATGGGAAGGCCTAAGATCCATAAACCAAAAGACCCTGGAGAATCCCTGGGTCCCATGTTTTTGCAAGTAGTGGGAACCATCTTTGATATTATGACAAAAAAGGTTGCTTTCTGGAAAGAGGTCCGGTGGAGTAAGCCAACGGCGATTTTCGGTTTCGGACTTGGGGAGATGGAAATGCCCCCGCCGATCGATGTAAATCTGGAAAGACTCTATGATAAATTTCAGGCAGGCTTTGCAAGCCATGATGCCCTCCGGGAGGGGATACTTTCCACGAATGTTTACAAGAAACTTTCGGAAGTAAAAACATTGAGTTTTGCGGACTTTGAGTTTCCGGCCAATCTGTGGGCCGAGACATTGATTGACTTTGCGGTCGCCTACAAAAAGGGTGCGTATGACAGAGAAAGGATCATGGAAAGTTTAATCCCGCTCTATTACGGCCGCACGTGTTCTTTTGTGATTGAACTGGAGCCGATGACCATTCAGCAGGCCGAGGAATTGATAGAAGATCAGTGCATTGTTTTTGAACGGAGCAAGCCTTATCTGCTTAGAAAATGGTTTGAATAGACAGCAAACGGGGGGGCTTCATGAAGAAAATTCTTATCGTTGACGACGAAGACGTCATCCGTATGCTCTATGGCGAGGAATTGGAGGATGAAGGGTATAACGTGATCACCACAGGGAGTGGTCACGGCCTGGTCGGATTGGTTGAGCGGGAAAGACCAGACCTGGTTATCCTGGATATTAAGATGGCCGAACATAACGGGTTAGACTTGCTACAGGATATCCGGAGGGAATTCTATAACATCCCGGTCATTCTCTGTTCGGCCTACTCTTCCTATAAAGGCGACCTCAAGGCGATTGCAGCCGATTACTACGTGGTCAAGAGTGCAGATCTGAGCGAGCTGAAGCAAAAAATCAAAATGGCATTAGAGGGACACGTCCCTCTCCAGTCCACCCAGGAGTGAGAGTGGGCATCGAGATCCGCTATGCTGCTGTGCTGGGTCTCATCCAGGGTTTGACCGAGTTCTTGCCTGTCAGCAGCTCCGGACATTTGGTGCTCTGTCAAAACCTTTTTGGTTTAAAAGAACCGGAAATCTTTTTCGATGTCTCGCTTCATGTGGGTACTTTGGTAGCCATATGTGTGTTCTTCTTCAAAGACCTCAGGGAGATTGCCACCACACTTTTTTCGGTTTCTACCTGGTCCGTCAGGGAAGATAGTCTTTGGGAGAGCCTTTGCCAAAAGCCAGAGATGAGGTTGCTCGGCCTTATCCTTGTGGGGACGGTGCCAACCGCTTTCCTGGGCTTATTATTTCGGCCCATAGCTGCAAAGGTCTTTTCATCGGTCCAGATCGTGGGGATTATGCTTCTTGTCACAGGGCTGTTGTTGTGGCTGACCCGGGGGCTTAAACGAGAGGGACGCAATGCGGCCCGGCTCACGTTTTGGGATGCCCTGTTCATAGGTATAATCCAGGGGGTGGCTATTTTGCCGGGGATCTCTCGTTCCGGAGCCACCATTGCCATGGGTTTGTTCAGGGGTCTAAGTCGAGAGACTTCTGCCAGATATTCTTTCCTTCTCTCTATTCCGGCCATCATAGGGGCCATGGCTCTGGAATTGGGCGATGCCCTGGTCTCGGGCTTTCCACCCGCGGGGGTTGTACTGTTAGGGGCCTTTATTGCTGCGGCTGCGGGGTATGGTGCCCTGAGGGTCCTGATACGCCTTGTGAAAAAAGGAAACCTTCATGTCTTTGCTCCCTACTGCTGGCTTTTGGGGGTGCTGGCCATTGTCCGGTCGTTTTGAGACCTGATGGGAATCGTGAATCAAATCGGGAACCTTTGGATTGATGATTGATTGTTGATGATTGAACAAAAACAAATCGAAGACCGGCATCCTTCATTCCTCGGTTTACACTTTTCAAGAATGCGGGCGCCAAGAGATAAATTCTTTTGTTCGTACTTTTTGGTGTCAGGTGTCAGGTGTCAGGAGCAAGAAACGCAAGATCTGAAACCTGAAACCTGAAACCTGAAACCTGAAACCCCAAACCTGAACACTGGTCAATAGGTGTAAACTACTTTATGGCGAAAATGAAGGATGCCCGAAGATCGAATAACCAATAACAAATGACCAATAACGAATGACCAATGACTGACCTGGATGTGCTATGAATCCTGAAATCTTTAGAGAATATGACATCAGAGGGGTTGTGGACAAGGATCTAACCGAGCAGGATGTGGTTTTAATCGGTAAGGGGTTTGGCACCTACCTGCGGGGCAAAAACCGTTGTAAAGTCACCGTGGGTAGGGACTGCCGGTTGAGTTCTGACAAGTATCGAGACCTGGTGATCGAAGGGCTCCTTGCCACTGGCTGCGATGTGGTGGATATCGGTGTCTGTTCGACGCCAGTTTTTTACTTTTCGATCAGGCAGTTGAAAAAGGAAGGCGGCATCATGGTGACGGCGAGCCACAACCCCCCGGAGTACAACGGATTCAAGCTGTGCAGCGGTTATGACACTCTTTTTGGCGAGCAGATACAGAAGCTGCGGCAGATCATTGAGGGCGGAACCTTTGCTGATGGGAGTGGAACAGCGGAAACCGCTGATGTAGTAACGCCATACAAGGAGTTCCTTCAGGAAAATATCAAGCTTGCCAGGCCTTTGAGGGTAGGGATCGATGCCGGGAACGGGACTGCCGGTGTGGTGGCGGTGCCGATCATACGGGCCTTGGGCTGCGTGGTCTTCGACATTTATTGCGACATGGATGGAACTTTTCCCAATCATGAACCAGATCCCACGGTGGTAAAGAATATGCAGGATCTGATCGGATTGGTACGGGAAAAAGGGCTTGATGTTGGGATCGGCTATGACGGCGACGGAGATCGAATCGGCATCATTGACGAGAAAGGCGATATCATATGGGGCGACCAATTGATGATCATGTACGCAAGGGAGATCCTTTCACGAAAACCCGGTGCCACATTTATTTCAGAGGTCAAGTGTTCCCAGACCCTTTATCATGACATAGAAAAACACGGTGGCCGCGCAATTATGTGGAAGACAGGGCATTCGCTGATCAAGCAGAAGATGAAAGAAGTCAAGGCCGACCTGGCAGGGGAGATGAGCGGGCATATGTTCTTTGCTGACCGATACTTTGGCTACGATGATGCCATTTACGCCTCTTGTCGTCTGTTGGAGATCTTAGCAGCAACAGGAAAGAGTATCACAGAACTGCTAAATGATGTTCCAAGGACCTATACCACCCCTGAGATCCGGGTACCCTGTCCGGATGACAGGAAGTTTCAGGTGGTAAGAGATGTCACCGAGTACTTTCGTCAGCAGTATAACATCATTGATATAGACGGGGTACGCGTTCTCTTTGAAGATGGCTGGGGTCTGGTCAGGGCTTCCAATACCCAGCCGGTGTTGGTGCTGCGATTTGAGGCACTTTCACAGACGCGGCTTTCTGAAATCCAATCCCTGGTGGAGTCGGTGCTGGCTGAGATCCGGGAGAGTTATTAGACAACGCTGTCCTTATGGGCGGAGTGACGAGTGTTCTGTTCCTTCAAGCAGCCGCTTGATATTGTCTGCATGGCGAACGAATATGAGCAGGGCCATGATAAAGGCACAGCCTGTTATGGGTAGCGAGTGCGTAGCAAGCCATATAGCCCCGGGGAGAATAGCCGCCGCAGAAAGAGAACCTGCTGAGGAGTACCCCCAGCAGCACAGCACTAAGACATAGACCAGTACGCAAACCAGGAATGCAAAGGGTGAGATGACAAGGAAGCAACCAGCGGCAGTGGCCACCCCTTTGCCCCCCTTGAAGCCCAAGAATACAGGAAAGAGATGACCGGCAAAGGCCGAAAGGGCTATTAGGCAGACCAACACCTCCCCTTTCCAATCCGAAACTCCCAACCAGGAGATCCCCACCAGCACGGGGATGGCACCCTTCAAGAGGTCTCCCCCAAGAGTCATGAGCCCGAGCCTCTTTCCGGCTAACCGAAACACATTGTACGCCCCTATGTTTTTGCTGCCGGCGGATCTGACATCCACATTGCTGAAGATGCGAGTCCAAATCACACCCCATGGTACAGATCCCAGAAGGTAGGCAAATGCCAGCAAGAACATGGCCTTGCAGATCATGGTGCTTAGAGGATAGCTAATTGTTGCCGGGGACAGCGTTGTTGATCCCGTCTTGACACAGAGAAATGTACTCAAGGGCCTTACGATGAACCCCCAGGTCCGGGTAAGA
>JAQYWL010000023.1 GCA_030145035.1 Desulfobacteria bacterium
GAAGGATACTTCTCTTCGAGTCCCACCCGGTGTGAACGGTGTTGTGATTGATGCTAAAGTCTTTTCCAGGAAGGGTGTGGAAAAGGCTGCCCGAGCGCTGAGCATTGAAAAGCTTGAGATTGAGGCCCTGGAAAGAGACCGAGATGATGAGCTTGCCATCATTGAGGAAGTTACCAGGGAAAGCTTAACTGCGCTTCTGGTGGGCAAAACCTGCGTGGCCCCTTTCAAGAAAGGAAGGGTTCAATTTATCAAGAAGGGCGATCGTATTTCGGCAGGGGTCCTCTCGAAGATTCCATTAACTCAAATGGCTGGCCTGGAGCTGAAGAATGCTACGGTGGCTGGTCAGATGAGTGAAATACTGGAACGATATCGGCAGCAGTGCGATCAGGTCCGTAAACGTTTTGAGGATCAGGTGAGTCGATACGAAACGGGCGATGAACTTCTGCCCGGTATCATCAAGATGGTCAAGGTCTACGTGGCCATGAAACGAAGGCTTTCGGTGGGCGACAAGATGGCAGGGCGACATGGCAACAAAGGGGTGGCTTCGTGCATCTTGCCTCAAGAGGATATGCCCTATTTTGAAGATGGTACACCGGTAGACATTGTACTAAACCCCCTGGGCGTGCCATCCCGTATGAATGTTGGACAGATCCTGGAAACCCATTTGGGTTGGGCAGCAAAAGGGTTGGGGGACCAAATCAATGAGCTGATCCGTTCCGAGAATCACAAGGCATTAAGGAAGAAACTAAGATCGGTTTTCCCTTCGACAGGGGAGAGGGAACAAATCGAGGAGTTGAACGACCAGGAGTTGAGAGATTTTGCTAAGCCTTACCGGGAGGGGGCCTATATGGTTACCCCTGTCTTTGACGGAGCCAAAGAGACCGAGATCAAAGATTTACTAGCTGAGGCTAACTATTCCGTAAAGGGCCAGGCCACACTCTACGACGGGCGTACTGGGGACCCCTTTGCCACCAAGGTGACGGTTGGTATCATGTACATGATGAAACTGCACCATCTGGTGGATGATAAGATCCACGCCCGTTCCATTGGGCCTTATTCCCTGGTAACCCAACAGCCCCTGGGAGGAAAGGCCCAGTTTGGCGGACAGCGACTTGGCGAGATGGAAGTCTGGGCCACGGAGGCCTATGGTGCGGCCTATGCTCTCCAGGAGTTCTTGACGGTCAAGTCAGATGACATGGCCGGCAGGACTCGCATGTACGAAAAAATCGTCAAGGGGGAGAATGTGCTTGAGGCCGGGCTTCCCGAATCGTTCAATGTTCTGGTTAAGGAGTTACAGGGTTTGGGTTTAGATATCGAACTTCTGGAAAAGAAAAAGGAGAAGTAAACGTAAGCGTTCACGGGTTCAGAGGTTCAGGGTTCGCCGGAGTCCAAGGTGACCGAAACAAAGATAACCCTGAGCCGACTTCGCCATAGTAGCCGTAGGCTACGACGGCTGAAACGGTGAACTCTGAACCTGTGAACGGCTACAGGTAAACTTAGAAAAAGGAGTATGAATTGGAAGACTTATACAGTTTCTTTGCCAGACCCAAGGACCCGCTGATCTACACGGCGGTTCGCATCTCGCTGGCATCGTCTGAAAAGATCAGAGAGTGGTCCTACGGGGAGATCAAAAAGCCCGAGACGATAAACTACCGAACCTTCAAGCCGGAGCGGGACGGGCTTTTTTGTGCGAAAATCTTCGGCCCCACCAAGGATTATGAATGCAACTGCGGCAAATATAAGAGGATGAAACACAGAGGTGTGGTTTGTGAAAAGTGCGGGGTCGAGGTCATTCAGTCCAAGGTTCGCCGAGAACGGATGGGCCACATTAAACTGGCCACACCGGTAGCCCACATATGGTTTTTGAGAAGCCTGCCGGGCAAGATTGGCAACCTGCTGGATCTCACCCTGAAGGAGCTTGAAAAGGTCCTCTACTTTGATTCTTATATTGTCATGGATCCTATGGAGACCGGCCTTGCCCCACGCCAGCTTCTTCCCGAGAGCGAATACCGGGATGCCTTGGAAAAATACGGCCATACGTTTGAGGTTGGCATCGGGGCTGAAGCAATAAAGGCCTTTCTCGAAAGGCTCGATTTGGATGAGGAATACAAGAGGCTACGGGCTGAGATCCTATCTACGGGTTCAGAGACAAAACGCAAAAAACTATCCAAGCAGCTCAAGATCGTTGAGGCGTTCAGGAGCTCCGCGAATCGGCCCGAGTGGATGATTATGGACATGATTCCTGTGTTGCCCCCGGACGTGCGACCGCTGGTTCCCCTGGAAGGGGGTCGATTTGCCACCTCTGATCTAAATGACCTGTATCGGAGGGTGATCAACCGCAACAACCGCTTGAAGCGGCTTCAAGACTTGCGGGCCCCTGATATCATCATACGGAATGAAAAGAGGATGCTGCAAGAGGCCGTAGATGTGCTATTTGACAATGGTCGATACGGCAGGGTTGTTACAGGGCCAAACCGTCGTCCGCTCAAGTCTTTGAGTGATGCGTTGAGGGGGAAACAGGGCCGTTTCCGCCAGAACCTGCTGGGTAAGCGGGTTGATTATTCAGGGCGCACCGTCATTGTCATAGGGCCGGAATTGCGTCTCCATCAATGTGGCCTCCCCAAGAAGATGGCTCTGGAACTTTTCAAGCCTTTTGTCTTTTACAGGCTCGAAGAAAAGGGGTTGGTCACCACGGTCAAGGGTGCCAAAAAGCTTGTCGAACGGGAAACCCCGGAAGTGTGGGATACCCTTGACGAAGTGGTGAAGGAATATCCGGTAATCCTGAACCGGGCTCCAACATTACACCGGTTGGGGATGCAGGCATTTGAGCCGATCCTGATTGAAGGCAAGGCGATCCAGCTTCACCCCTTGGTCTGCACCGCTTTCAACGCTGATTTTGATGGGGACCAAATGGCGGTTCATATCCCTCTTTCAATAGAATCTCAAATCGAGGCGCGGGTACTCATGTTGGCCTCCAACAACATCCTTTCCCCGGCCAATGGTGATCCTATCATTGTACCTACTCAGGATATCGTATTGGGGCTTTATTACATGGCCCGATCGGTTTTTGGCTCAAGGGGAGAAGGCAAAGTTTTCGCCAACCCCGAAGAAGTGCGCTCTGCTTACGATGCGGACGAGGTAGACCTTCATGCCAGAATCGTGGTTCGCATTGATGGCCGGCGGGTGGAGACCACGGTGGGGCGTGTGATCCTTCGAGAAATCCTTTCTCATGAACCGGTTGTGCAGTTACGTCACATAATGGTCTCTTCGGAGAAGGAGGCCGGAGGAGCCCTTGCTGATCTGAGAGAGGGTGAGGATTTTGTCCAGATGGTACAAAGGATCTCAAAGAGCAGGGATCGTGCCCAGGATGGTGACATGGGATTTGTGCAGCGCGAGCAACTTGAAGAGGTATACGGGATAAGCCCGTCTGATACAGAAGCAATATTTTCCCTTGACGTTGGTGAGTTCAGTGATGTCATCAAGGCTAATGGTAGCTGTCACATATTCAAAGCCATGGCAAAGAGAGTAGGGCTTCCCTTTGAGCTTATCAACAAAGTGATGGATAAAAAGACCCTGAGCCAACTGATTAACTACTGCTATCGAACCTTAGGGGGTAAAGCCACGGTCATCCTTTCAGACCGCCTGAAGGACATTGGCTATCGATATGCTACTCGGGGAGGCATTTCCATATGCGTGGATGACATGGTCATTCCTCATAAAAAAGGGGACATCATCAAGGAGGCCGAACAAATAGTTGCCGAGATCAACGAGCAGTATACCGAGGGCTTGATAACCCGCGGGGAGAAGTATAATAAGGTTGTTGACATTTGGGCAAAGGCGACCACTGATGTGGCCAATGAGATGATGGAAGAGATGAAGATTGATCCCCTTGTGGATAAAGAAGGTCAGCCGATGTCGGACAAAAAGGGCCAGCCGATCAAGCAAGAGAGCTTTAATCCTATCTATATGATGGCCGATTCAGGATCAAGGGGCAGCAAGGACCAGATGCGACAGTTGGCAGGGATGCGGGGTTTGATGGCCAAACCCTCTGGTGAGATCATTGAGACCCCTATTACGGCCAACTTTCGGGAAGGGCTCACCGTGCTTCAGTACTTTAGCTCAACGCACGGCGCGCGGAAAGGCCTGGCCGATACAGCCCTCAAAACTGCAAACTCGGGATACCTGACTCGTCGGCTGGTAGATGTTGCTCAAGATTGTGTGACCACTGAAGAGGATTGTGGAACGCTGACGGGGATTGAGGTGGAGCCTCTTGTAGAGGGAGGAGAGATTATCAAAAAGATTGGTGAACGGGTGCTCGGAAGGGTGGCCTTAGAGGATATTCGTGATCCTTACACGGATGAGGTGCTGGTCCGTGCCAACGAAGAGATTGACGAAGAGAAGATCGTCAAGATCGACAATGCAGGTCTTACCAGGGTTAGGATCCGTTCGATACTGACGTGCAAATCGAGGGATGGAGCGTGTTGCAAGTGTTACGGCCGTGATTTGGCTTATGGCCAGCCTGTAGAGAGTGGCACGCCGATCGGAATCCTGGCAGCGCAGTCTATCGGGGAGCCCGGCACACAGCTCACTATGAGGACATTCCATATTGGCGGCACAGCCCGTCGCGCAGTAGAGGAGGCAGATTTCAGGGCTGCAAATGGTGGTCGGGTTAAATACGTTGGCATAAATACGGTTGAGAATGCTCGTGGGGAGTTTGTGGTTATGAATCGTCAGGGGGGGGAGTTTGCCATTGTGGACGATCAGGACCGAGAGCGGGAGCGATATCCGGTCATCTACGGTGCCCACTTTGTGGCCAGAGACGGCCTCAAGGTCAAGGCTGGTGATCTGCTCGTCACGTGGGATCCCTACACGACCCCGATTCTTACCGAGGTAGGCGGTGTCCTGAAGTATGGGGATATCTTGCCGGGGACGACCATGCAGGAGAAGGTTGACCCCGTGACAGGCAAGGCGAGTCAAGTGATCGTTCAAACTAAAGATGCAGACGTTCGCCCAAGGATTTCCATAAAAGATGAGAAAGGTAAAACGGCCAAACTGCCCTCTGGGGGCGATGCCCGTTATTTCCTCCCGGTGGGGGCGATTCTGATGGTATCTGAAGGGGATGCGGTCAATGCCGGGGATGTCATTGCCAAGCTTCCCCGGGAAACCACCAAGACCAAGGATATTACAGGTGGCCTTCCTCGCGTGGCCGAGCTGTTTGAGTGTCGAAAACCAAAAGAGGCTGCGATTCTAACCGAGATTGATGGGTACGTGAGTGTTTCCAAAGGAGTCAAGGGGAAGCAGAAGATCACCATAACGCCCCCTGATATTGGTGAGAAAAAAGAATACCTGATTCCGAGAGGAAAATACATTAACGTGTTGGAGGGGGATTACCTCAAGGCGGGCGACCCCCTGATGGGAGGATCGGCCAATCCCCATGACATCTTGAATATCCAGGGGGATCTTCGCCTGGCCCGATATCTGGTAGACGAAGTCCAAGAGGTGTACCGTCTACAGGGTGTTCGAATCAATGATAAGTATATCGAGGTGATCGTGCGCCAGATGTTGGCGCGGGTAAAGATAGTTGATTCGGGGGATACAGACTTTGTTTTGGACGAACATGTCGAAAAGATGCGTTTTGAAGAGATCAACCAGGAGGTGGTAACCAGGGGTGGCAAGCCTGCGGTCGCCAACCCTCTGCTTTTGGGAATTACCAAGGCGTCGCTCAGTACTGAGAGCTTTATCTCTGCAGCATCATTTCAAGAAACTACGAAGGTGCTGACGGAAGCAAGCATTGCCGGCAAGGTCGACCACTTAAAGGGTCTGAAAGAGAATGTTATCATGGGGCGCATAATACCGGCTGGTACAGGAATGATCCAATATAGAGGGGCCCGTGTTGTGTTGGAAGCTGAGGAGACGGTTGAGGAATCGCAGGTCGTGGACGGCTCAGGGGCGGATCAGGCGGCCCAGGCCTGAGAAAAGACGAAAAAAAGTAATTGACAGAAAAAAATGTGGGTGTTAATAGTTTTACTTTTTTTCGTTCACGTTCCAGAACACCACGAGCCACAAATAGAGGTAGAAACTTATGCCGACCATCAATCAGTTGATAAGAAAGGGCCGAGAGCGCGTGAGGAAAAAGGCTCACACGCCGGCCCTTCAACATTGTCCCCAAAAACGGGGTGTGTGTACGCGGGTATATACGGCCACGCCTAAGAAACCGAATTCAGCTTTGAGAAAGGTGGCCAGGGTTCGTTTGACCAACGGTATTGAGGTGACTACCTATATCCCTGGCGTGGGGCACAACCTTCAGGAGCATTCGGTTGTACTCGTTCGAGGGGGACGGGTCAAAGATCTGCCCGGGGTCCGCTATCATATAGTCCGAGGCACGCTCGATTCTGTGGGTGTTCAGGACCGAAAACAGGGTCGATCAAGATATGGCGCCAAAAGGCCAAAGTGAAAAGGCACTCCACTAATGAATCATGAATCGGAAAAGGAATAACGAATAACGAATAACGAAACACCAGGAGCCATATATGCCAAGAAGACGAGAGGTCCCCAAACGGCCTATTACGCCTGACGCGAAGTATAAGAGTAAGTTGGTATCGAAGTTTATCAACTGTCTGATGAAGGGTGGCAAGAAGAGTGTGGCAGAATCGATATTGTACGATGCCTTTGGGATTGTCGAAAGGAGAACCAAGGAGCCGCCCCTGAAGGTTTTTGAAAAGGCTATGGGGAATGCCAAACCCCGTATTGAGGTCAAGTCGCGCCGGGTAGGCGGCTCGACTTATCAGGTGCCGGTAGAGGTTCGAGCAACCCGCCAGACCGCACTAGGAATTAGATGGCTGATTTCCTTTGCACGAAAGCGTTCAGAAAAAAGTATGTCGGAAAAACTGGCTGCTGAGCTGATGGATGCTGCCAATCAGCGGGGCACAACCATTAAGAAAAGAGAAGACACGCACAAAATGGCTGAGGCCAACAAGGCCTTTGCTCACTACAGATGGTAAGAAAAGTGGTCATTGGTCATTGGTCACTGGTCATTGGTCACTATGTGGAGATCAACGACAAACGACAAACAGCAACTTACAAGTGACTAATGACCAGTGACAAACTATGCCAAGATCGGTTCCAATACATAAGGCCAGAAACATTGGCATTGCTGCCCACATTGATGCCGGGAAAACTACAACCACTGAGAGGATCCTGTATTATACGGGAATATCCCACAAGATGGGAGAGGTGGATGAGGGATCTGCCGTGATGGACTGGATGGAACAGGAGCAAGAGCGGGGAATCACCATCACGTCGGCTGCTACGACCTGTTTGTGGAAGGGTTATCGGGTCAACATCATTGATACGCCCGGGCATGTGGATTTTACAATAGAGGTAGAAAGGTGCCTCCGGGTCCTGGATGGCGTCATTGCAGTCTTCTGTGCAGTTGGAGGGGTGGAACCACAGTCGGAAACAGTCTGGCGCCAGGCCGATCGGTATGGAGTTCCGCGGATTGCCTTCATCAACAAGATGGACAGGGTAGGAGCCGACATGGACCGCTGTGTGGAGATGATGCGGGCCAGGCTGATGGCTGAGCCCATAGTTCTCCAGATGCCTATAGGGCATGAAGGGGATTTTGTCGGCGTTGTTGATTTGATTTCGATGAGAGCTCTGCTTTATGACGACGTGAACCTGGGGGTCGATTTTAAAGAGGCCGAGATTCCGCCATGGCTTCGAAAGGAGGCCGAAGGGCGCCGCGTCGAGCTTTTGGAGTCAATGGCGGATGTCGATGAATCGATCATGGAACGCTACATTGATGGGAAACCGATTTCATCTGACCAATTGATAAGAGCCATCCGGAAGGCAACCCTTTCCCTGGAGCGAATACCGGTCTTGTGCGGGGCTGCCTTCAAGAATAAGGGGGTGCAACCCCTGCTGGATGCCGTAGTTAGATACCTCCCATCTCCTGCGGATATTCCACCTGTGTCCGGCATGGACCTAAAGGGCAAAAACGCGCTGCAGCCGGCAGATGATTCTGCGCCGTTTTCGGCGTTGGCCTTTAAGTTGATGATCGATCCGTACGTGGGACATTTAACTTTTTTGCGCATATATTCCGGGCAGTTAAACTCTGGGGACACACTACTTAATGCGACTAAAGGAACGAGGGAAAAGATCGGAAGGCTTGTGAAAATGCATGCCAACAAGCGGGAGGAGATCAGGGAGGTCTATGCAGGGGATATTGTTGCAGCAATAGGCCTCAGGAATACTACCACGGGTGACACGCTCTGTGAGCCGAGCAGCCCGATCATCCTGGAATCAATGGCCATGCCGAAACCTGTCATGTCAGTAGCCATTGAGCCAAAGACAAAGGATGACCAGGAGAAACTTGGCACTGGCCTCAGCAAGGTTGCTATGGAGGATCCATCTTTTAAGGTTTCCTTTGATGACGAGACTGGCCAGACCTTGATTTCGGGTATGGGGGAACTTCATCTGGAGATCATTGTGGATCGTCTACTAAGAGAGTTCAAGGTTGACGCAGTCGTTGGTAAGCCCTATGTGGCTTACCGAGAGACCGTTTCCAGCAAATCGGAAGGTGAAGGAAGGTTTGTGCGCCAGTCGGGCGGCCGCGGTCAGTACGGCCATGTTAAGCTTCGGGTGGAGCCCGGGGAGCGTGGTCAGGGTGTTGTATTTGAGAATAAAGTTGTGGGTGGAGCAATTCCCAAGGAGTATATAAGGTCGGTTGAGAGGGGAGTTAGGGAAGCGGCCGCCAGTGGGGTACTTGCGGGGTATTCCATGGTGGACGTAAAGGTTACGATATTTGACGGATCATATCATGAGGTTGACTCTTCGGAAAGGGCCTTCCATATTGCAGGGTCCATTGGGTTTAAATCAGCAGCCGAAAAGGCAGGGCCCTTATTTCTGGAACCCTTCATGGCATTGGACATAGTGGCTCCGGAAGGTTTTATCGGAGATGTGATCTCTGACCTGAACGGCCGACGTGCTAGGATTCGGGGGGTAGATAGCCAGAACGGGGTTCGGATAGTGAACGCCCGCGTGCCCTTGGCTGAGATGTTCGGCTATGCCACAGATCTGAGGTCCATAACCCAAGGGCGGGCAACTTATACGATGCAGTTTTCCGGTTATGAGCCAGTTCCGCAATCGATTGCCCGGACCATTCAGGAAAAAGGGGTGTAGAGGAAATATTGGAGTAATGGAGTATTGGAGTGATGGGCATAGTTGTTGTTATTTGTTAATCGTTAATGGTTATTCGAAGAACCCTGGCCCAGACCTGGACTAGTGGCCTCGTAGCTTATAATAAACCGGAGCGCCAGGGCGGGCTAATAACAAATAACGAATAACGTAGATGGCCAGCACAAGTCAATTGCAATTAAAAGTCCTCTAATTTCAATGAGTTGTAGAAATCCCAAAACCTAACTGCAGGGAGGGCAGCAAGATGGCGAAGAAGAAGTTTGAGCGTGTGAAGCCGCATGTGAACGTGGGCACTATTGGGCATATTGATCATGGTAAGACGACGTTAACGTCGGCGATCACGAAGCATTTAGCGAAGAAGGGGATGTCGGAGTACATACCGTTTGAGGAGATAGATAAGGCTCCTGAGGAGAAGGAGCGTGGGATCACTATTGCGACTGCGCATGTGGAGTATGAGACGGCCAAGCGTCATTATGCGCATGTGGACTGTCCTGGTCATGCGGAC